>CAIYZX010000499.1 GCA_903930745.1 uncultured Chloroflexota bacterium
AGGATCTCCTCGGCACCGCCGGCAACCGGCGACGCCACCGGCGCCGTCCAGCCGAACTCCTCGAGGTACTCGTCAGTCCCCGCGAGACCCTCGCGCATCGTGATGCGGCTGATCTCCTGCATGAACCAGCGGGCCATCGGTCGCTTCACCACCGCACCGTCATCGCCGGTCACCTCCACCTGCGTGGGGATGGATCGCCAGGCGAGGGTGCGGTACGTGGCCACGAGGAGTCTCCGGTTACATCGAATGTCCGACCGGCACCTGCACGACCGTGCGATGCGCGAATGTCGGCGCTGGGGCATCCTACGCTCCATGATCCGGCCAGATGCAGTCGGCACCGACCGTCATGGGGGTGTCTTCGATGCGCGACTTGCCGGCTACATGCGAGCACTGGTCCTCGTGCTCGCCGGCATGTACGCCACGGCCGTCCTGAACCGGATGGTGGATCCTGCCGTCGCCGCCGCGTCACCACCCACCGCGATCATCCCCACCCTTGGCTTCCTCGCGGCCGGCATCGCATGGTCCTTCCGTCCGCTGCCGCCGCGGTATGCCCACCCTGCCGCGTTCGCCGCCGTGGTCGTGATCGCCGCCGAGACCATCATCCGCGGGAGCGGGATCTCCGGCACGAACCTCACCTGGACGCTCATCGGCGCGGGAGCCATCCTGCTGCGAACCCGGTGGCTGATCGCATGCGACGGGGCTGTGATCCTCGCCTGGGCCGGGGCAAGCCTGCTGGGGGTGGGCGACTGGCGGCTGAACGACCTTGACTACACCCTGTCCATCGTCACCGCGACCGCGCTGGGCGGCGTCATCTTCGTGGCTCGCCGAGGCGACATCCAGTCCGCGCTGGACGCGGCACGTTCCGCCGAGGAGAGTCGCGACGGCTACCGGCGACTGATGGCTGTCCTCCAGGACGGCGTGGTGCGACTCGACGGTGAAGGCCGGATCACGCGGATGAACCAGCGTGCCCAGGACATCCTGGGCTCCGGCGAGGCGGAGGTGGCCGGCCGGTCGTTCGCGGACGCCGGCTGGACATACGAAACGAAGGATGGCGGGCCGTTCGACCTGTCGGCGCTGGCCTACCGCACCGTCATCGCCACGCATGCACCGGCGGCAGGCGGTGTCGTGGGGATCCGGCGAGCGGACGGAAGGCTGACGTGGGTCCGGCAGGCCGCGGCAGCCGGGCGTTTCGATTCCGGCGGGCGACCGGACGAGATCATCGTGTCGCTCGCCGACGTCACGGCGCTCCATGACGCGCTCCTGGCCACGTCGGCGAGCGAGGCGCGCGTCCGCGAGCTGGTGGACACGGCCGGGGACCTGATCGCGATCGTGGGCCCCAACGACACCGTGGACTTCGCGAATCCCGCCGTTGGCCGGGTGCTTGGGCGACCGATGTCGGAGATCCTGGGGGCACCGGTCCTGGCGCTCGCGGACCCGGTGGACCGCGAGCGCGCCGCCGCCGAGCTGGCCGACGGGCCGGGCGGGCCCGATGGCGTCATGACCATGCGGGCCCTGCGCGGCGATGGCGCATCCGTTTGGCTTGAGATCAAGAGTCACCGGCTGGGCGACGGGAGGCTGGAGCTGATCGGCCGCGATGTCTCCGCCCGCATGGCCCTGCAGGCGGAGCGGGACCGGCTCGCGGACGCGCTGGAGCAATCGTCGGACGCGGTGCTGTTGGCGGACCAGGCCAACCTGGTCGTCTACGTGAACCGGGCCTTCGAGATGATGCATCGCACCAGCCGCGATGCGCTGATCGGCAGGTCCGCGGAGGCCATTGGCGTCCTCGACGAGCCGACCGGGATCCTGGCCGAGCGACAGGCGGCGATGGAGACGGCCGGCCGGTGGAGCGGGGACCTGGTGCACCAGTTCGCCGA
>CAIYZX010000500.1 GCA_903930745.1 uncultured Chloroflexota bacterium
TCGCCAAGCTGCAGCCCGGCGGGTGGCGTGGCCGGGACCACGCTCACGGCGAAGGTCTTCGTCGCGGTCGTGTCCAGGACCACCTGGACGGTCCGGGGCCGGATCTCCAGGATGGTCACGCGGGCGTCCACGGGGACCACGGAGACTCGAAGGCTGACCGGCGTGCCATCCGCCGCAACGTCCGCGATGTCAACCGTGGCGCGGAAGTCCTCCGCGCGGAGCCTGCCGAGATCCGCGGGCGCGATGTAGCGGACCTGCTCCACGTCGCGCAGCTGGTTGGTGATGACGGTGTTGCCCGGCTGGTTGACCGGCACGATGGCGATCGGGCCCACCGTGACGTTGCTGTCCTGCGTGGCGATGAGGCCGGCATAGAGCAGCGTGGCGAGCACGATGGCCGCCAGCTTGAGCGGCCAGTTGTGGACGAGGAAGCCGAGAAGACGGCGGAGGCTGCGCCCGACGATCACGCGTCCACCTCACCATCGGAGCGTGCCGGGACGGCGCTCGGGGCGGGGTCCGCGGGTTGCTCGCCTGCCTGGGAGGCAGGCCGGCGACGGGAGATGCGGAGCCGCCCGGGACCCCACGGCCCGCCGCCGGCGCGGCCAAGCCTCGCCGGGCCCACAGGGGACTCCAGGAGGGAGACCAGCGCACGCTCCAGCTGCGCCTCCGTGGGGACACGCACGATGCGCGCACGCTCCACCACGCTCATGTGTCCGTTCTCCTCGGAGACCACCACGGCAACCGCGTCCGTCTCCTCGGTGATCCCCAGCGCGGCCCGATGGCGGGTGCCGAAGCGCTCCGACAGGCTCATGCCGGTCAGGGGCAGCAGTGCCGCGGCGGCGAGGACGGACCCGCCGCGGATGATGACCGCCCCATCGTGCAGGTCCGTCTTCGGCGTGAAGATCGTGCACAGCAGCTCGTGCGACAGGTCCGCGTGGAGCATGACGCCGGTCTCAGCGATCTCCTCCAGGCCTGTCTCCCGCTCGAGCACGATGAGGGCGCCGTGTCCCGCGGCGGACATGGCGCCGGCAGCGCGGGCAACCTCTTTCGCCGCGTGCTCCACGCGGCGCTGCGCGGCCGGGGCGAAGAGGCGGCCAACGGCACCGACGCGACCGATGCGCTCAAGGGCGCGGCGCAGCTCCGGCTGGAACACCACGACCAGGGCGAAGAGGCCAACGACGGCGCCGGCCTGGAGCAGCTGGGTGAAGAGCCGGAGCTCCAGGAACTGCGCCAGCGCGTACACGCCCAACAGGACGGAGACCCCGATCACGAGCGTGACCGCCCGGGTTCCGCGGATCAGGCTGAAGACAAGGTAGATGAAGAGGGCGGTGATCCCGATGTCCAGCAGGGTCGTCAGCGAGATCTGCCGGACGAGGGACTCGAGAAACTGGAGCATCAGCGGTTGAGTCTACCAACCGGTGGCCGATCAGCCACGTCCGGCCCGGACGACGCGCACGCGATCGATCTCGTCGGGGTTGCTGCCAAGGCCAACGAGGCGCTCCAGCAACGCGAGCTTCTCGGTGCCCAGCGCGGTCCAGCCCTGCCGGTCGTACAGCTCCACGAGGGCGAGGTGGATCTCCACGTCGTCCGGATCCAGGGAGAGCGCCTGGTAGCAGGCATCGACGGCCGCGTTGACCCGCCCCTCGCGGGCGTGGATCGCCGCGAGATCCAGGAAGCGTGATGGGGCGGAGGGATCGCCAGAGTCCAGCGTCATCTCCGCGTCGATCGCCAGCTGCTCCGTGGGCACGCCCGCGGGCACCGCACGGTCCAGCGCGGACGGCACGCCGGCGACCGGGGCCCGGGCCGGTCCAGCCTCCGGGTCCGGCCGACCGTCGCCGACCGTCGCCATGAACCCGCCCCCGGGTTCGATCGGCGGCTCCTGCCCGGGCTGGGGTGGTCCATCCTCCGGCCCGGGCTCCGCCGTCGACACGACGAGGGGCGCCGCCTCGGCCTCGGGGTCCGGCTGCGTCATCGGCCCGGGCTCCGGCTCGCCCTCTCGACCGGGTGCCGACTCAACGGGCTCCGGCACCACGACGTCGGCCTGGCCCTCACCCTCGCCGGCCTGGCCCTCGTCGATGTCCGCCTCGTTCAGCGCCGCGATCATGGCCGCCTGCTCGAGGTTCTCCGCCGCTGCGCCGGTCACGGCCACCGGCGCCTGCCGTGGCACGGCGGGTCCGTCCAGGACGCGCAGCGCCCGCTCCAGCGCCAGCCGCCCGGGCTCGCCCGGCTCCGATGCCCGCAACCGCTCGATGAGCCGCTCCAGCGTCCGACGGCGGACGCGCCCTTCGGCAAGCTCCAGGCCGCGCCGTGCGGCGTCTACGGCGTCACCCAGCTTGCCTCCCGCGGCCCGCAGCTCGGCCACCTGGTCGAAGGCGTCGGCGGCATCCGCGCGCCGGTCCAGCGCCGCGAGCGCCTGTGCGCGACCCAGGAGCGCCGCCTCGTCCCGCGGGGAGACCCGCAGGGCCAGCTCGTAGTACCGGAGTGCGTCGCCAGGACGTCGGCGGCGCAGCAGGGCCGTCCCGCTTGCGGCCAGCGGCGTGGATCGCTCCGGGGCGATCCGCGCGGCCTCGGCATACGCGGCGAGCGCCTCGTCGATCTTCCCGCGCAGCGCGGCGACATGCCCTCGCTTCAGCGCGTCCTTGTACCGCTCGTACAGCGCCTCGCCGCTCATGGCCGCGTCCCCATCGCGCTCCGCCTCACCGGGCCAGGAGTTCCACGAGCAGCGCCTTCTGCGCGTGCAGCCGGTTCTCGGACTGGTCGAAGATGACGCTGCGCGGGCCGTCCATGACGTCCGAGGTGATCTCCTCGCCCCGATGGGCGGGCAGGCAGTGCATGACCACGGCCTCGGGCGAGATCGTCACGAGGTCCGCGTTGACCTGGTACCGCGCGAAGGCGTCGCGACGCTCCTCGGCCTCTGCCTCCTGGCCCATGGACGTCCATGCGTCCGTGTAGATCACGTGGGCTCCCTCGACCGCCTCGCGCGGATCGCCGGTGAAGACGAGCCTTCCGCCGGCCTGGGCGGCGATCTCCCGGGCGCGAGCCACGATGCGCTCGTTCGGTCCGTAGCCCACCGGGTGGGCCAGGCGGACCTCCATGCCGAGGGTGGCACCCATCAGCGCGAGCGAGTGGTAGACGTTGTTGCCGTCGCCAACGAACGAGAGCACCACGCCACGCAGGTCGCCGAAGTGCTCGTAGACCGTGAACAGGTCCGCCAGCGCCTGGCAGGGATGCTCGCGGATCGTGAGACCGTTGATGACCGGGATGCTCGCTCTTGCGGCGAGCTCCACGACCACCTCGTGCGGGCCCGTGCGGGCCATGATGGCGTCCACGAAACCCTCGAGGTTCCGCGCAACATCGCCGACCGTCTCGCGGCCACCCAGGACCACGCTCTCGGTCAGGTAGATCGCGTGGCCGCCAAGCTGCGTCATCCCGGCCTCGAAGGTGACCCTGGTCCGCAGCGACGGCTTCTGGAAGAGCATCGCGAGCGTCTTGCGCTCCAGCGGCGGGTTCGCATGGCGGCGCTCTGCTCGGTACTCGGCCTTGAGCTCCGTCGCAAGGGCGAAGAGCCTGGTGATCTCGTCTGCCGAGAGGTCGGCGGCGGAGATGAGGTCGCGTCCGCGAAGCGTGGGGGTCGTCATGGTCTCACTGTGCTGGAAACGAGATCGCCCGCGCCCCCGGACGAGCCGAGGGCACGGGCGACATCATCGCTGGTCTGGCGGCGCTGCCGCTGGTGCAGTTAGCGCTTCGTGTACTGCGGCGCCTTGCGGGCCCGCTTGAGGCCGTACTTCTTGCGCTCCTTCATCCGCGGGTCGCGGGTGAGGAGGCCGGCCTGGCGGAGCGGCAGCCGGTTCGCGTCCGCGTCAACCTGCAGGAGGGCGCGGGCGATGCCGTGGCGGATGGCGCCGGCCTGGCCGGTGGTGCCGCCGCCGGCGACCTTGATCATGACGTTGAAGCGGCCCTCGGAGCCGGTCGCGCGGAACGGCGCGAACAGGTCGGCGTCGGACAGGATCCCACCGAAGTGCTCCTCGGGGGTCCGGCCGTTGACGACCATCTGGCCGTCACCGGGGACGATGCGAACGCGGGCCACCGCCGTCTTGCGGCGGCCGGTGCCCCAATAGAACGCGGGCGTGGACATCAGGGCTCCTCGTTCAGGCCAGCGGCTCGGGCTGCTGGGCCTTGTGCGGGTGCTCGGCACCGGCATAGACCTTCAGCTTGCGCAGCTGCTGGGCTCCCAGGCGGTTGCGGGGCAGCATCCCCTTCACGGCGCGGCGGATGACCTCCTCCGGCCGACGGGCGAGCAGGTGGCCGAGAGCCTCCTCCTTGAAGCCCCCGGGGTAGCCACTGTGGCGGGCGTACACCTTGGACGTGAGCTTGTCACGCGTGACGGTGATCCGCGCAGCGTTGGTGACGATCACGAAGTCGCCCGTGTCGATGTGGGGCGCGTACGTGGGCTTGTTCTTCCCCTCGAGGGTGCGCGCGATCCGCGTCGCGAGGCGGCCGAGCGTCTCGTCCGTCGCGTCGACGACGTACCAGCGTCGCTCGATCTCGCTCTCTCGAGGCGTATAGGTCTTCGCGCTCATTCCTCGTCTTCCTTGTCGTCCAAGGGCCGTCGCCCCATGACGACGCGCCGAAGGCAGAGCCCCCGGGCGGGAGCCGCTGCACCGTTGAAGGCGGGTCCCGGGGCGGCGAGCGCCGCCTCGATGGCCGCTTTGTCAATCCTTCCCCTGCCGGCCTCGATGAGGGCGGCAACCATGCGCCGAACCTGTCCCCGGAGGAAGGCGTTCGCCCTGACGTCGATCGTCACCAGGCATCCAACCTTCCGGACCCGGACCATCTGCACGTTCCGGACCGTTGACCTGTTCGTCTCACCTCCGAAGGCCCTGACGTCGAGCCGGCCCAGGAAGGCCGTCCCGGCATCCGCCATGGCGGCGATGTCGAGCGGGGCTCGCAGCTCAAGCGAAACTCGCTCGTGCAGCGGGCTTCGCGGCCCGTTCCAGACGGTGTAGCGGTACTCCCGGTACCGCGCCGCGTAGCGTGGGTGGAACCGGAGGAAGGTCCGCCGGAGGTCGCTGATCGCGACATCCCTTGGCAGCAGCGCGTTGACCGCCTGCTCCAGCGCCCGGTCCTGCATCTCGCCCGTCCAGGTGAAGGCGATCACCTGTCCTGTGGCGTGGACGCCGGCGTCCGTTCGACCGGCCCCGTCGACCACCACTCGCTCCCCTCTTCCGAGGCGGGTGAGCGCGGTCTCCAGCTCTCCCTGGACCGTCCGGCCGTTCGGCTGTAGCTGAAAGCCGGCGAAGTCCGTTCCGTCGTATTCACACCGGGCGCGGTAGCGCACCGGCGCGCCCTCTCGGACGCTCACCAGGGCAGGCTGGTTAGACCAGCTCGATCTGGACGATCTCGGCGGCGTCACCCTTCCGCATGCCGATGTGGGTCAGGCGCGTGTAGCCCGAGGTCCGATCGGCGTACTTGGGGGCGATCACGTCGAACAGCTTTGCGACGACGAGCGGCTCGTTCGGGAGCTCCGAGACGACCGTCCGCCGGGCCGACAGGTCACCGCGCTTGGCGAGCGTGATCATCCGCTCGACCTGGCCACGGATCTCCTTGGCCTTCGCCTCGGTGGTCTGGACCCGCTCGTAGCGGAGGACCGAGGTGATGAGGTTCTTGTACAGAGCCAGACGCGGCCCGCGCTTGCGCGAGAGCTTGCGCCCGTCGATGCGATGGGCCATCGCTCAGGCCTCCTGGTCGTCGGCGAACGGCTCGTCGCCGTCGGACTCGTCATAGTCACCGTCCGACTCGCTCTCGGGGAGGATGAAGCCGCGCATGCGGAGGCGCTCCTTCATCTCGTCCAGCGACTTCTTGCCGAAGTTGCGCATCCGGAGGAGATCGTCGTCCTTCAGCTGCAGCAGCTGGCCGACCTTGACGATGTTGTTCCGCTTCAGCGAGTTGTACGCCCGCATCGGCAGGTCCAGCTCCTCGATCGGCATGTCGAGCATGTTCGGAGGAAGCTGCGGGACACCCGCGGTGGTCCGGTCGGCCACGACGGCCGGCGCACCGATCGTCACGAACGGCTGGAACTGCTGCACCAGCGTCGCGGCGGAGCGGGAGAGCGCCTCCTCGGGCGTGATCGTGCCATCGGTCTCGATCTCGATCGTGAGCTTGTCGTAGTTGGTCATCTGGCCAACGCGCATGCTCTCGACCCAGTAGTTCACCTTGCGGACCGGCGTGAAGATCGCGTCCACCGCGATCACGCCGATCGGCAGCGCATCGGAGCGCTCGGCGGCCAGGTAGCCGACACCGCGCTCCACGGTGAGGTCCATCTCGATCGTCGTGTCGTCCGAGTCGATCGTCATGAGGACGAGCTCGGGGTTCACGATCTCCACGTCTGCGGACTCCGCGATGTCCGCGGCGATCACGGGGCCGGCGCCGCTCTTGGTGAGGCGGAGCTGGACCGGATGTGCCGCGAAGCTCTTGATGCGGAGCTTCTTGACGTTCAGGACGATCTGGGTGACGTCCTCCTTGACCCCGGGGATCGTGGAGAACTCCTGGTAGACGTCGCGGATCTGGATCGACGTGACGGCGGCGCCCTCAAGAGAGGAGAGCAGCACCCGCCGGAGCGCGTTGCCCAGGGTGACGCCGTAGCCGGCCTGCAGCGGTCCTGCCTCGTACTTGGCGTACGTGCCGACTTCCGCAACGGGCTCGATCTGCGGGGACTCGAGTTCGATCATGTGGGGCGACTACCTCGAGTAGTACTCGACCACGAGCTGCTCGTTGAACTCGAGCGGCATCTGGTCGCGGCGAGGCTCGGCCAGGACGGACCCGGACATCTTCGCGGCATCAAGGCTGAGCCAGTCCGGGGCCTGGTGGCCGCGGAGGGTCTCCTTGACGGTCTTGAACAGCTCGCGCTCCTTGTGGGACTCGCGGACCTCGACCCGGTCGCCAACCTTGAGGCTGTACGACGGGATGTTGGTCGGCACGCCGTTCACCGCGAAGTGGCCGTGGGTGACCAGCTGTCGTGCGGCGGCGCGCGACGGCGCGTAGCCGAGACGGAAGACGACGTTGTCCAGGCGCAGCTCGAGATAGCGGAGCAGCGACTCGCCGGTCACGCCGGGCTGGTGCGTCGCCTCGATGAAGTAGTTGCGGAACTGCTTCTCGAGGACGCCGTACACGCGGCGGACCTTCTGCTTCTCACGCAGCTGCAGGCCGTAGTCCCCAACCTTGCGACGGCGGACGCCGTGCTGGCCGGGCGGCGTGGGCCGCTTCTCGAAGGAGCACTTCTTGGAATAGCAGCGGCTGCCCTTGAGGAAGAGCTTCAGCCCCTCGCGGCGGCACAGCCGGCAGACGGCATCGGTATAGCGGGCCATGGTCTCTCGGTGCTCAGACGCGGCGCCGCTTGGGCGGGCGGCAGCCGTTGTGCGGGATGGGCGTGACGTCCGTGATGGCGTTCACCTCGAGGCCGGCGGACTGCAGCGAGCGGATGGCCTGCTCGCGACCCGCGCCGGGGCCCTTGACGTAGACCTCGACCTGCCGCATGCCGTGCTCCATGGCACGCTTGGCGGCGCCGTCGGCCGCCAGGGCGGCGGCATACGGCGTGCTCTTGCGGGAGCCCTTGAAGCCGGCGATGCCGGCGGAACCCCACGAGATGACGGCCCCGGTGAGATCCGTGATCGTCACAATCGTGTTGTTGAAGCTCGCCAAGATATGGACGTGCCCCTGCGGGACGTTCTTTCGCTCCCGGCGCCGCTGCTTGACGGCGCGCTTCCGATCGGCCATGCCTTACCGGTTCCTCGTCACTTCTTCTTGCGGGCGCCGACCGTCTTCTTCGGCCCCCGGCGCTGGCGGGCGTTGGTCTTGGTGCGCTGCCCGCGCACCGGGAGGTTGCGGCGATGCCGGAGGCCGCGGTACGACCCGATCTCGATGAGGCGCTTGATGTTCAGCGCCACCTCGCGACGGAGGTCACCCTCGACCTTGTGCGAGCGGTCGATGACCTCACGGAGCCGGTTGACCTGGTCTTCCGTGAGGTCCCGAACGCGCGTGTCCGGGTTGATGCTCGTCTGCTTGAGGATCTTCTGGCTGGTGCTCAGACCGATCCCGTAGATGTACGTGAGGGCGACTTCCACGCGCTTCTCGCGCGGGATGTCGACACCGGCAATACGTGCCATACCGTCAGCCCTGCCGCTGCTTGTGCTTGGGGTTCTCGCAGATCACCATCACGGTGCCGTGACGACGGATGACCTTGCAGTTGTCGCAACGCGTCTTCACGGACGCTCTGACCTTCACCGGGTTCCTCGTTCCACTTACTTCAGGCGGTAGGTGATGCGACCCCGAGTGAGGTCGTAGGGAGACAGCTCCACGCGGACCCGGTCTCCGGGCAGGATCCGGATGAAGTTCATCCGGAGCTTTCCGCTGATGTGCGCGAGGACGCGATGGCCGTTCTCGAGCTCCACGGCGAACATGGTGTTCGGCAGGGGCTCAATCACGGTCCCTTCAACTTCGATCGCGTCCTTCTTCGCCAACCTGGCTCCCTGGTACTTCTCAGCATGAGTGCCGACCCGGGCGGGCCGACACACGAACGGTGAGGATATCAACCACCACCGGTTTCGACAACCCTGGACTTCAGACCCTGGTGAGGATCTCCGGTCCGTCGGCTGTGATGGCGATGGTGTGCTCGAAATGTGCTGCGAGCGAGCGGTCCACGGTGACGACGGTCCAGCCGTCTGGCATCACCGCGGTCTCCTCGTGTCCCAGCATGAACATGGGCTCGATGGCCAGGCAGAGCCCGGGCTCAAGCTTCATGGTCCTGCGACCCGTCCGGTAGTTGGGAACCGACGGATCCTCGTGCATGTCCGTGCCGATGCCGTGCCCGGTGTACCCGCGGACGACACCGAAGCCGCGCTCGCGCGCGACGGCCTCGACGGCCGTGCCGATGTCGTCCAGGTGGGCGCCCGGTCGGGCGGCGGCGATGCCCGCCATGGTCGCGAGCCGCGTTGACTCCACGAGCTGGCGGGCGGCTGCCGTGCCGGCCTCGGGTCCTCCGCAGATGAAGGTCCGCGCGCCGTCGCCGTGCCAGCCGTCGTAGATTGCCCCAACGTCCACGGAGACCACGGCGCCGGCCTTGATCTCCCGGTCGCCCGGGATGCCGTGCACGATCTCGTGGTCGATGGAGATGCAGGTCGAGGCCTTGTACGCGTGCGGGTTCGTAACGTCGTACTTGCGGCCACCCAGGTAGCCCAGGAAGGACGGTGTGCCTCCCGCGGCCCGGATGTGGCGCTCCGCGAGCGCGTCGAGCTCTGCGGTCGAGATCCCGGGGCGAAGGCTCTCCTCAACGAGGGCGAGCACCTCCGCCACGATCCTCCCGGCCGACCGCATCTTCGCGATCTCGGCCCTCGACTTGCGGGTGATCATCCCTGGCCTGCCACCACGGGCGTGACGCCAGCGTCGGCAAGCGCCGCATCGATCGCGTCGGCGACGATGGTGATGTCCTGCAGACCGTTGACAGTGCGCAGGACGCGAGCGACCCGGTAGTGCTCGATCACCTGCTCCAGCGCCCCCAGCTGCTGGTCCATCCGTGCCCGGATCGTCTCCGGCCGGTCGTCCACGCGCTGGTAGAGCTCGGAACCGTCAAGGTCGCAGACACCCTCAAGCCTCGGCGGGCTGGATGTCTCGTGGTACGGGTGGCCGGCCCCGCGGCAGATCCAGCGGCCGGACATGCGCCGGACCAGCTCCTCGGTGGGCACGTCAACGAGGACCGCCGCCGAGACCTGCTCACGGCGACCCGCAAGCGCCTCGTCCAGCGCGGCGGCCTGTACGGCCGTGCGCGGGAAGCCGTCCAGGATGACCCCCGCCTTCGCGTCAGGGCGTGAAATCCGCTCAAGCAGCAGCTTGACGGTGATCTCGTCGGGCACCAGCTGGCCGGCATCCATGTACCGGCGCGCTTCCATTCCCAGGGGCGTTCCGTCGCGCACGGCAGCCCGGAACAGGTCACCGGTCGCGATGACCGGGATGCCGAGCCGGGCTGCCAGCAACGGAGCCTGGGTGCCCTTCCCGGCGCCGGGGGCGCCGAGCAGGACGACCACATTCACCGGATAAAGCCCTCGTATTGGCGCACGAGCAGCTGGGCCTCGAGCTGCTTCATCGTCTCGACGACGACGGAGACCACGATCAGAATGCCCGTGCCACCCAGCGCCAGGTTGGAGAATGACGGCTGGACGAGGCCGATGAAGGGCGGCAGGGCCGCGACGATGCCCAGGAAGAGGGCGCCGGCGACGGTGATCCTGGTGACCACCCTTGCGAGGTAATCCTGCGTGGGACGCCCCGGCCGGATGCCGGGAATGAAGCCGCCGTTCTTGCGCAGCTGCTCGGCGGTCTCGTCCGGCTTGAACGTGAACGCCGTGTAGAAGTACGTGAACCCGACGGTGAGCAGGAAGTAGAGGATGACGTACAGCCAGGATCCCTGGCCCAGCCAGCTGACGATCCCCTGCGCGATGGACCCGATGATGCCCGGCGAGGTCGTGAAGTAGTTCGCGATCTGGCTCGGGAACAGCAGGATGGACACCGCGAAGATGATCGGGATGACACCGGCCTGGTTGACGCGCAGCGGCAGGAAGGTCTGGCCACCCTGGTACATGCGCCGGCCGCGGACGCGGGAGGCGTACTGGACCGGGATGCGGCGCTGGCCCTCCTGGATGTAGATGATCGTCGCGACCGCCGCGATCGCCAGCAGGACGATGAGGACCAGCTTGGCGAGGTCGGGGTTGTCGATGAAGCCCGTCAGGGCGCCCGGGGTCCGGGACACGATGCCCGCGAAGATGATGAAGCTGACGCCGTTGCCGATCCCCTTCTCGGTGATCAGCTCGCCGATCCACATCAGGGCGACGGAGCCGGCGGTCAGGGTCACCATCTGGACCCACGTCTCCCAGCTGCCGAAGTCGAACGGGGTCGAGAGGACGCCGTTCGAGTTCAGGACGGCCATGAATCCGTAGGCCTGCAGGATGGACATCGGCACCGACAGGTACCGGGTGTACTGGTTGATCTTGGTCCGGCCGTACTCGCCTTCACGCTGCAGCGCCTGGAGCGACGGAACGACGCCCGTCATGAGCTGCATGATGATCGACGCGTTGATGTACGGGTTCACGCCGAGGGCCACGACCGAGAAGTTGGTCAGGCCTCCGCCGGAGAACAGGTCCAGGAGTCCGAAGATGGGGCTCTGGTCAAGGAAGCTCGTGAGCTGGGTGCGGTCCACGCCCGGCACGGGGACGTGCGCGAGCAGCCGGAACACCAGCAGCAGTCCCAGGACATAGAGGATCCGGCGCCGGAGATCCGGCGCCCGGAACGCGTTGAGGATGCCCTCGAACACGGCGGCTAGCCGTTGTCGGCGGGGGCGTCGACGCCGAGCGCGGCCAGCGGCTCGCTCGGGACCTCGATGACCTGCGCGGTGCCGCCGGCTGCCTCGATCTTCTCGCGGGCGCTCCTGGTGAACGCGTCTGCGAGGACGAAGAGCTTGGCGGAGACCTCGCCGTGGCCGAGGACCTTGAGCGGGTAGCGGTCGCGGCGGACGAGCCCGGCGGCCTTGAGGGTGTCCGTGTTCACCGTGACGGGTGCCCCACCTTCGGCGGCGATCCTGCCGGCCTCAACCGCGGCGCTGATCGCGCCGACGTTGACGACCTCGTACTCGACGTCGTTGATGTTGCGGAAGCCGCGGAGCTTCGGGATGCGGACGTGGATCGGGGTCTGGCCACCTTCGAACCAGGCCGGGATCGAGGCACCGGCGCGGGCACGCTGGCCCTTGGTGCCGCGACCCGCGGTCTTGCCCTTGCCGGACGCGATGCCGCGACCGACACGGACCTTCTTGGTGACCGAGCCCTCGGCGGGCTTCAGGTCGTGGATCTTCATCAGTTCTTCTCCGGGGTCGACGCGCCCTCGGGGAGCTCCTCGACGGTCACGAGGAACCGCACCTGGCGGACCATGCCGCGGACGGCAGGGTTGTCCGGCAGGATGGACGAGCTGCCGATGCCGTGCAGGCCCAGCGCTCGGATCGTCATCCGGTTCCGGTGGATGTGGCTGATCGTGCTCTTGGTCTGCGTGACCTTGAGGCTACCGGCCATCGGCCACCTCCCCGCGGATCGCCGCCACCTGGCCGGGAACGGACAGGCGGAGCTTGACGCCACGCTGGCGCTCCAGCTCCTCCACGGAGCGGAGGCTCTGCAGTGCGTTGAGGGTCGCGCGGGTCACGTTCACCGGGTTGGTGGAGCCGTGGACCTTGGCGAGGATGTCGTGCACGCCCGCCGCCTCGACGACGGCGCGAACGGCGCCGCCGGCAATGACGCCGGTGCCCTTGGAGGCCGGCTTGAGGAGCACGCGCGCGGCGCAGAACTCCTGGCGGACCTCGTGCGGGATCGTCGTCCCGATCATCGGGATCCTGACGATGTGCTTCTTCGCGTCCTCGACACCCTTGCGGATGGACTCGGGCACGTCGCCGGCCTTGCCGAGGCCAACGCCCACGTGGCCGTTGCCGTCGCCCACGACGATGACCGCCGAGAAGCTGAAGCGGCGGCCACCCTTGTGGACCTTCGCGACACGGTTGATCTGGACGACGCGCTCCTCGAGCGCGAGCTTGTTCGGATCGATGCGGGCCACAGGCGTCTCCTAGAAGTCGAGGCCGGCCTCGCGGGCCGCCTCGGCGAGCGAGCGGACCCGCCCGTGGTACTGGAAGCCCGCCCGGTCGAAGACCACCTTGTCCACGCCCGCAGCCTTGGCGCGCTCGGCGACGAGCCTGCCAACGGCCTTGGCATCGTCCGACTTGGTCCCGGTGGAACCCTTGACGGACGCGTCCAGCGACGAAGCCGCGGCAAGCGTCTTGCCGGCGACGTCGTCGATGACCTGGGCGTAGATGTGCGACAGGCTCCGGAAGACCGCGAGGCGCGGGCGCTCCACGGTGCCGGAGAGGCGGAGGCGGATCCGCTGGTGACGCTTGATGCGCGACGCCGAGCGGCTTGCGAAGATCTTCTTCATGGGCTACTTCTTCCCGCCGATCTTGCCGGCCTTGCCAGCCTTGCGGCGGACCTTCTCACCGGCGTACCGGACACCCTTGCCCTTGTAGGGCTCGGGCTTGCGGGTGGCGCGGATGCGCGCGGCAACCTGGCCGACGAGCTCCTTGTCGATGCCCACGACGGCAAGCTTGAGCGGAGTCTCCAGCTCGAAGCTGATGCCCTCGGGCGGCACGATCTCGATCGGGTGGCTGTAGCCGAGCGCCAGCGTCAGGTTGTCACCGGACTTCTGGGCGCGATAGCCGACGCCGATGATCTCCAGGCCCTTGCGGTACCCGGTGGTCACGCCGACGACCATGTTGTTGACGAGGGTCCGCGTCAGACCGTGGAGCGACTTGTCGAGCTTGTTCTCCGTCGGGCGGACAACAGTGAGGACGTCGCCCTCACGGCTGAGCTCCATGCGCGGAGGAAGCTCGCGCGTCAGGGACCCCTTCGGGCCCTTCACGGTGAGCACGCGCCCGTCGAGCGTCAGATCCACGCCCGCCGGGATGGTGATGGGGAGGCGACCGATACGCGACATGTCCTGCGCCTACCAGACGTAGGCCAGGATCTCGCCGCCCAGCTCGGCCTGCTTGGCCTGGCTGCCGGTCATGATCCCCTTGGAGGTGCTGACGATGACGACGCCGAGGCCGCCGAGCACGCGCGGAATGTCCGTCTTGCGCGCATAGACGCGCAGGCCGGGCTTGCTGATCCGCTTGAGGCCCGAGACGACCGGCACCTTGCCGTCGACATACTTGAGCTGCAGCCGGAGGACGGCGGCGGGGCCGTCACGCTCCTCGCGGACGTCGGCGATGAAGCCCTCGTCCTTGAGGATGCGTGCGATCTCGCGCTTGGTGCGCGAGGCCGGCACCACGACGTCCAGGTGGCGCGCCCGGGACGCGTTGCGGACGCGCGTGAGCATGTCCGCGATCGGGTCGGAGACGTTCATCTTCTTACCAGCTCGACTTCGTGACGCCGGGCAGCTCGCCGACGAGCGCGCGCTCGCGGAAGCAGATGCGGCAGAGCGCGAAGCGGCGCATGAATGCGCGCGGCCGGCCGCAGACAGAGCAGCGGTTGTACCCCTGCACTGCGAACTTCGGCGTGCGCTGCGACTTCGCGATCATGGACTTCTTGGCCATCTGTGCTCCTCCCCGCGCCCTAGCCGGCGAAGGGCATGCCGAGGAGCTCAAGAAGCTTCTTGCTCTCCTCGTCGGTCTTCGCCGTCGTCACGATGCTGATCTCCAGCCCGCGGAGACGGTCAACCTTGTCGTAGTCGATCTCGGGGAAGGCAAGCTGCTCCTTGAGACCGAGCGAGTAGTTGCCACGGCCGTCGAAGGACTTGCCAGGCACGCCCCGGAAGTCGCGGATGCGCGGAAGCGCAAGCCGCGTGAGGCGCTCGAGGAAGTCCCACATGCGCTCGCCGCGAAGGGTGACCTTCACGCCGATCGTGTTGCCGGTGCGGACGCGGAACTGGGCGATGGACTTCTTCGCACGCGTCACGATGGGCTTCTGCCCGGTGATCGCCGTGATGTCGCCAACGGCGGCGTCCACGGCCTTCGCGTTCTGCAGCGCCTCGCCGAGGCCCACGTTGACGACGATCTTCTCGAGACGCGGCACCTGCATCGGATTGGTGTACCCGAACTGCTTCTGCAGCGCGGGGATCACCTCGGTGCTGTACCGGTCCTTCAGCTGCCCGCTCACGCCTTCACCTCCAGCGGTTCGCCGCAGTGGCCGCAGACGCGAACGCGCGAGTCGTTGTCCAGCATGCGGTGGCCCACGCGGGTGGGCTTGTCGCAGTGCGGGCAGACGACCATGACCCGGCTGACGGGCATGGGCATCGCGTGATCCAGGATGCCGCCCGGATCGACGGTCGGCATGGAGCCGATGCCACCGGTGCTGCGCTGGCGCGGCTTGGTGTGCTTGCGGGCGATGTTCAGCCCGTCCACGACCACGAAGACGCCACCCCGGAGGGAGACGCGGCGATAGCCGGACCGGACAGGCGTGTCAGACGGATCGCGCCGGATCACCTGCGTGACCTGGCCGCGCTTGCCGGCGTCCTTGCCGGCGAGGACGACAACGGTGTCACCCTTGCGGATCTCGGGCACCTTCGTCTGGTGCTCGATGGACCGTGCGGTCATCAGAGCACCTCCGGGGCGAGAGAGACGATCTTCATGTAGTTGCGCTCACGGAGCTCGCGTGCGACGGGGCCGAAGATGCGGGTGCCGCGCGGGTTGCCCTGGTTGTTGATGAGCACGGCCGCGTTCTCGTCGAAGCGGATGTAGGAGCCGTCCGGTCGGCCGATCTCCTTGCTCGTCCGAACCACGACTGCACGGACCACGTCGCCCTTCTTCACCGGCGCGTTCGGGATCGCGGACTTGACGCTCGCGATGATCACGTCGCCGATGCCGGCGACGGTCTTGCGAGAGCGGCCCATGATCCGAATGCACTCGATGGTCTTCGCGCCGGTGTTGTCGGCGACGCGCAGGCGGGTAGCGACCTGGATCACGCCTGGCCCTCCTCACCCTCGGCGTGTCTGCCGGGGTGCGCCGCGGCGTGGATCACCTGGGTGGTCTCGGCCTCCTCGGCCGGGATCACCTCGCCGGCCCGCTCCTCGCCCTCGCGGGAGAGGATGGACACCAGGCGCCAGCGCTTGGTGGCGGAAAGGGGACGCGACTCCTCGATGAGGACCGTGTCGCCGATCTTGGCCTCGTTCTGCTCGTCGTGCGCGGCGAACTTGTTCGACGCCTTCATGACGCGCTTGTAGATCGGGTGGCGGGTCAGCCGCTCGACGGACACGACGATCGTCTTGTCCATCTTGTCGCTGACGACGCGGCCGACCTTGGTCTTCCGCTGTCCCTTCACGGGGCTGGTTGCTCCTGAAGTAGGCATCCCGACCTCCCCTACTCGGCCGAACGCGGCGCGGTGGCGCGCTCGCGCTGGACGGTGAGGATCCGGGCGATGTTCCGTCGGGTCGCCGGGATCTGGCTGTAGTCCTTGAGCTGGCGGGTGGAGAGGGCGAACCGCGCCTGCCAGAGAGCCTGCTTGGCCTCCTTCAGCTGGTCGTCCAACTCACGATCCGTGAGCTTCCGGATCTCACCGATCTCCATCGGTGACCTCCTGCGGGGTCTCGGTCTGCGGGGTCTCGCGGAAGACGACCTTGGTCGCGACCGGGAGCTTGTGGGCGGCCAGGCGCATCGCCTCGACGGCAGCGGCGCGATCCACGCCCGCCATCTCGAACATGATCCGGCCGGGGCGCACGACGGCGACCCAGTGATCCGGCGCGCCCTTGCCGGAACCCATGCGGGTCTCGGCCGGCTTCTTGGTGGCGGGCTTGTCCGGGAAGATCCGGATCCAGACCTGGCCACCGCGCTTGATCGAGCGGGTCATCGCTCGACGAGCGGCCTCGATCTGGCGGGCGGTGATCCACGCCGGCTCGAGGGTTGCCAGGCCGTACTCGCCGAACGCCACCGTGGCGGCGCCCTTCGTCCGGCCGGACATCCGGCCGCGCATGACCTTGCGATGCTTGACGCGTCGCGGCATCAGCATGGTGTCAGGCCCCCTGCGCGGCGTTGGCCGCTGCGCTGGTGGGAGCGGCCGCCTCGCGGCGCTTGCGCTCCACCGGGATCTCGCCCTTGTAGATCCAGACCTTGACGCCGATGCGCCCGTAGGTCGTGTGGGCGTGGACCTGGCCGTAGCTGATGTCGGCGCGCAGGGTGCCCAGCGGAATGCGACCTTCGCGGTCCCACTCCCGGCGACCCATCTCCGAGCCGCCGAGGCGGCCGGCGAGCGCGATCTTGACGCCCTTGGCGCCGGCCTTCATCGAGCGCTGGATGCTCTGCTTCATCGCCTTCTTGTAGGCGACGCGGCGGGTGAGCTGCTGCGCGATGTTGGCGGCGACGAGGTACGCGTCGAGCTCCGGCTGGCGGATCTCCTTGATCTCGAGCTTCACCTTCCGCTTGGTCAGGTCGCCGATCTCCTTGCGGAGAACCTCGACGTTCTGGCCGCCGCGGCCGATCACGATGCCCGGCTTGGCGGTGTGGATCGCGACCGTGACGTGGTTGATGCCACGCTCGATCTCCACGCCGCTGACGCTGGCATTGGCAAGCCGCCGGTCAAGCAGCTGCCGGATCGCGATGTCCTCCTTGAGGAGGGAGGTGTACTCCTTGTCGGCGTACCACTTGGCAGTCCACGTTCGGGTATAGCCCAGGCGGTAGCCGTACGGATGGACCTTGTGTCCCATGCCTAGGCCTCCCGGTCGGCCACGACGACCGTGATGTGCGTCATGGGCTTGTGGATCGGGAAGGCCCGGCCCTGTGCCCTGGGACGCCATCGCTTGATCGTGGGGCCCTCGTTCGCGATCGCATCGGCGACGATGAGCTCGTCGGCGGAGCGATTCAGGTTGTTCTCAGCGTTCGCCGTGGCGCTCTTGAGCACGCGGGCGACGTCGCGGGCCGCGGCCTGCGGCATGAACCGCAGGAGCGCAGCAGCCTCCTCGACCGGCTTGCCCTTGATCGCCTCGGTGACGAGGCGGGCCTTCCGGGTGGAGCCGCGGAGGTACTTGGCGGTAGCGGAAACGCGCATCTGCTCGCCCCCTACCGCACGCCGGCGGACCGGTCGGCGGTCTTGCCATGCCCGCGGTAGTTGCGGGTTGGCGCGAACTCGCCGAGGCGGTGGCCGACCATGTTCTCAGTGACGTAGACCGGCACATGCTTCTTGCCGTTGTAGACGGCAACGGTATGGCCGATGAAGTCCGGGAAGATCACGGACGCGCGGGACCAGGTCTTGAGGACCTTCCGCTCGTTCCGCTTGTTCATCTCCTGCACCCGGGCGAGAAGCCGGGGCTGGACGAACGGTCCCTTCTTGACCGATCGCGACATGCTCTAGCTCCTCTACTACGACTTGCGATGCCGGCTGCGGACGATCAGCCGGTTGGGCTTCTGACCGCGACGGGTCCGGTAGCCCATGGCCGGCTTGCCCCAGGGGGTCTTCGGGGGCATGCCCGTGGGGGACTTGCCCTCGCCGCCACCGTGGGGATGGTCACGCGGAGTCATCGCCACGCCGCGGACCTCCGGACGCAGCCCCATGTGACGGGCGCGGCCGGCCTTGCCGAGGCTCTGGTTCTCATGGTCGAGGTTGCTGACCTGGCCAACGGTGGCAAGGCAGCGAAGCGGGACACGGCGCATCTCGCCCGAGGGCAGGCGCAGGGTGGCGTAGTCACCCTCCTTGGCGAGCAGCTGGGCTGCACCGCCGGCGGAGCGGACGATCTGGCCGCCCTTGCCCGGGACGAGCTCGATGTTGTGGACCGTGGTTCCCAGCGGGATGTTGGCCAGCGGGATGGCGTTGCCAACGCGGGCCTCGGCCTCCGGGCCACTGATCACGATGTCGCCGACCTTGAGGCCGTGCGGGAGAAGCATGTAGCGCTTCTCGCCATCGCGGTAGTGGAGCAGGCCGATGCGGGCCGACCGGTTCGGGTCGTACTCGATCGTGGCCAGCTTCGCCGGCACGCCGAACTTGTCCCGCTTGAAGTCGATCCGACGGTAATGGGTCTTCTCACCGCCGCCGCGATGGCGAACGGTCACGCGACCCTGGTTGTTGCGCCCGGAGCCACGCTTCATGGGCTCCAGGAGCGGCTTGTGCGGCTTGTCGGTGGTGATCTCCTCGAAGGTCGAGCGGGTCATCCACCGGCGGCCGGGCGAGGTCGCCTTATAGCTGCGAAGCGGCATGCCTACACTCCCTCGAAGAATTCGATCTTCTGGCCGGGAGCGAGGGTGACGATGGCCTTGCGCCAGGACGACGTGTGGCCGGTGACCCGTCCGCGCTTGGTGCCGCGGCGCTTCTCCTTCGCCTTCGTGGTCAGCACGTTGACGGCGACCACGGTCACCTTCTCCTTGCTGTAGAGCTCCTCGACGGCGGCCTTGATCTGGATCTTGTTCGCGTCGTTGTGCACCGCGAACGTGTACTTGCCTCGGCCGGACTCGTCGATCGACTTCTCCGAGATGACCGGGCGGAGGATGATGTCGGCGGCGGTGAGCGCGCTCACGCGTACACCTCCTCGATGCGGGCCAGCGCGGGCTGCTCGATGACGACGGCGTCGGCGTTGAGCAGGTCCACGACGTTGAGGCTGTCCGCGCGGATCACGGTGACGGACGGCAGGTTGGCCGCCGAGCGGAGCAGCGCCGAGTCCGTGGCCGGAGCCACGACCAGGACGCGCTTCTCGTGGCCGTCGCCGGCGCCGATCGCAGCGAGCACGCCCGCGAAGATCCGGGTCTTGGGCTCCTCGGCCATGCCGAAGGCGTCAACCACGCGGATCGCGTCGTCGTTCAGCTTGGCCGTGAGGGCCGAGCGGAGAGCGATGCGGCGCATCTTCTTGGGGAACTTCTGCTCGTAGGAGCGCGGATGCGGGCCGAACACCACGCCACCGCCGCGGTAGTGCGGTGCGGTGCGGGAGCCCTGGCGCGCGCGGCCGGTGCCCTTCTGGCGGTACGGCTTCTTGCCGCCGCCACGGACCTCGCCGCGGGTCTTGGTGTCGGAGGTGCCGAGCCGGCGGCCTGCCAGCTGGGCGATCACCGCCTGGTGGAGGACGGCCTCGTTCACCGGCGCTGCGAACAGCGACTCGGCGAGGTCGACGCTCCCGACGGCGGCGCCGGTGCGGTCGTAGAGGGTTGTCTGCGGCATCGTCAGGCCTTCCGGACGAAGGTGAGCGCGCCGGGGGCGCCGGGGACCGATCCCTTGACAAGGATCAGGTTCCGCTCGGCGTCAACGCGGACGACGCGCAGCTTCTTGATCGTGACCCGCTCTGCGCCCATGTGGCCGCCCATGCGGAGGCCCTTGTAGACGCGACCGGGCGTGGTGCCCGGGCCGATGGAGCCCGGCTTGCGATAGTTGTCCGAGCCGTGCGTCTTCGGACCGCGCTTGAAGTTGTGGCGCTTCACGGTGCCCGCGAAGCCCTGGCCCTTCGAGATGCCGGTCACGTCGACCAGCTCGCCCTCGGCGAAGATCTCGCCGACGGAGAGCTGCTGGCCCACGGTGAAGCCGTCCACGTCGTCCAGCCGGAACTCGCGGATGTTGCGCACCCGCGGCAGGTCCTTCAGCTGGCCGGCGAGCGGCTTCGTCAGCTTCTTGCGCTCGCCCGCGCCGAGCTGGACGGCCGTGTAGCCGTCGCGGTCGCTCGTGCGGACGCGCGTCACGGTGTTCGGGGTGACCTCCACCACGGAGACGGCGATCATCGTGCCGTCCGGGGCGAAGACCTGTGTCATGCCGACCTTGCGGCCGATCAGCCCAATGCTCATCAGGTCGCCCTACATCTTGATTTCGATGTCAACGCCCGCGGCAAGCGAGAGTCGCATCAGGGCGTCCACCGTCTTCGACGACGGATCCAGGATGTCGATGAGCCGCTTGTGGGTGCGGATCTCGAACTGCTCCCGGGAGTCCTTGTCGATGAACGGTGACCGCAGGACGGTGAACTTCTCGATCCGGGTCGGCAGCGGAACCGGGCCGACAACGTCAGCGCCGGTGCGCTGGGCGGTCTCCACGATCTGGGCTGCCGACTGGTCGAGCAGCCGGTGGTCGTAGGCCTTGAGGCGGATTCGGATCCGCTGCTTCGCCATCTCTCTGCCTTACGCGATGATGGTGGTGATCGCGCCGGCGCCGACGGTGCGGCCGCCCTCGCGGATCGCGAAGCGCTGGCCGACCTCGAGTGCGATCGGGGTGATGAGCTCGACGGTCATGTCGACGTTGTCGCCGGGCATGATCA
>CAIYZX010000501.1 GCA_903930745.1 uncultured Chloroflexota bacterium
GACCTTGCGGTACGGCGTCTCGATGAACCCGTAGCTGTTGATCCGCCCGTAGGTGGCGAGCGAGCCGATCAGGCCGATGTTCGGGCCTTCCGGGGTCTCGATGGGGCAGATGCGGCCGTAGTGGCTGTGGTGCACGTCGCGCACGTCGAAGCCGGCGCGCTCGCGCGACAGGCCACCCGGGCCCAGGGCCGAGAGGCGCCGCTTGGAGGTGAGCTCCGCGAGCGGGTTCGTCTGGTCCATGAACTGGGACAGCTGGCTGCCGCCGAAGAACTCCTTCATCGCCGCCACGACGGGGCGGATGTTGATCAGGGCGTTCGGGGTGGCCTTGTCGATCTCCTGGATCGTCATGCGCTCGCGCACGACGCGCTCCATGCGCAGGAGGCCGATGCGGAAGGCGTTCTGGATCAGCTCGCCGTTCGCGCGGATGCGGCGGTTGCCCAGGTGGTCGATGTCGTCCTTGGTATGCAGGCCGCGGTTCGCCTCGATGAGGTAGCCGATGATCGCCGCGATGTCCTCGCGGGTGATCGTGCGGCCCTCGGGGTCGAACTCGACCTCCATGCGGCGGGCGCTCTCGACGAGCTTCTTGTTGAACTTGTACCGGCCAACCCGACCGAGGTCGTAGCGGCGGAAGTTGAAGAAGAGGCTCTCGACGAGGCCGCGGGCGTTCTCGACGGTGGGCGGATCACCCGGGCGGAGCTTCTTGTAGACCTCGATCAGCGCCTCGTTGCGCGTCTTGGTCGTGTCCTTGTCCAGGGTGTTCGCGATGTACGTGTGCTCAAGGTCCGTGTCCACGGACGCGAAGAGACCCGCGATCTCGTCGTTGGTCTCGTAGCCCACGGCGCGCAGCAGCGTGGTGGCCGGGATCTTGCGCTTCCGGTCAACCTTGACGTAGAGCTGGTCCGCCTTGCTGGTCTCGAACTCCAGCCAGGCGCCACGGTTGGGGATGACCTTCGCGCTGAACAGCTCGCGGCCGGTCTGGTTGTACAGGTCCGGGTCAATGGAGTAGTACACGCCGGGCGAGCGGACGAGCTGGCTGACCACGACACGCTCGGCGCCGTTGATCACGAACGTGCCCATCTCCGTCATCCACGGGTAGTCGCCCATGTAGACGCGCTGGCGCTGGATCTCGCCGGTCTCCTTGACCAGGAGCTCCACCTGGACGTACAGCGGCTTGTTGTACGTCAGGTCCTTGGTGCGGCACTCTTCGATGGAGTACTTGGGCTCGCCGAACTCGAAGTCCAGGAAGCGCAGCTCCATGACGCGCTTGGTGAAGTCCTCGATGGGGCTGATCTCGTCGAACAGCTCCCGGAGTCCCTTCTCGGTGAACCACGCGAACGACTCGCGCTGCAGCTCGATCAGGTTCGGGACTCCGAACTTGTCGTCGCTGATCCCGCCACTGACCTCGTGGATCCGGGCGTAGGTCGTGCGGCCGGAGCGAGTCTGGGGAAGGGACTTGACAGACGGCATGAAGAACTGCTCCTTACGGAGTGTGGAGGACAGGGAGAGGCAAGGTCACAGACCGGCTAGTGTACCGCTCTGGCGAAATCCGTCAACCGGCCACTCGATACAGAACGGGCGGCAGCCCTGCGGCCACCGCCCGTCCAACGTTCTCTCGAGGGCCGGCGAGCCGGCCACGAGGGGTCGCTACTTGATCTCGACCTTGGCGCCCTGCTCCTCGAGCGCGGCCTTGATCTTCTCGGCCTCGTCCTTGGCGACGCCCTCCTTGACCGGCTTGGGAGCCGCGTCGACGAGGTCCTTGGCCTCCTTGAGGCCCAGGCCGGTGAGCTCGCGCACGACCTTGATCACGGGGATCTTGTTCGGGCCAACCTCGGCGAGGATGGCGGCGAACTCGGTCTGCTCCTCCTCGACGGCCGGAGCGGCGGCGGCGGCGCCCGGGGCGGCTGCGGCGATGGCAACCGGGGCGGCGGCGGTGACGCCGAACTTGTCCTCGAAGGCCTTCTTGAACTCGGACAGCTCAAGGACGGTCATCTGGGCGAATGCGTCGAGCAGATCCTCGACGGAAAGCTTGGCCATGGTGTCAGGTTCTCCTGCAGGTGGTGCGCCCGCGCCGGGCGCGTGATGGTCTCTCGGGGGAGATCAGGCCGCAGCGCCGCTGCGCTGGTCGATGAGGGCCTGGACGAGCCCGGCCACGTCGCGCCCGGGGGCGTCGAACAGGCCGGCCGTCTGGGCCAGCGGCGCCGTGATGGCCCCGATCGCCTCGGCGAGCAGGTGCTCGCGGGGCGGCAGGGTCGCGAGGCGCGTCACTGCGTCTGCATCGATGGCCGTGGAGCCCAGGACGCCGCCGGTGATCTTGACGATCTTGGCGAACGGGCGGACGGCTTCGAGAATCGCCTTGGCGGTCCCGGCCTCGTCGTTCCCGAAGGCGATCGCCGACGGGCCCTTGAGGAGCGGGGACAGCGCGGCCGCGGCAGGGTTCTCCTGCGCCGCGATGCGCATCAGGCGGTTCTTGACGACCCGGTACTGCACGCCGCTCTTGCGCAGCGAACGCCGGATCTCGGTGATCTCCTTCACCTTGAGGCCGCGATACTCGGAGATGATCATCGTGCTGTGCGCGTCCAGGACGCCACGAAGCTCGTCGATCGTCTCTCGCTTGGCCTCGGTCGGCATGTGCCTCCTCGACCTCCCATGCTCCAGCGCGCAGCCGGCGCGCGGCGGTGGGTGCTCCGGGCGCATCGCCCTTCAACCCCTGCGACGGGCCACGTGCTGCAGGGGGAGCGTCCCACCGGGAGGTGGAGCGTTGACCTCTGCCTCGGCGTGCTCGCCGTCGTCCCCTGCCCCATCCACGTGGGATGCGGCCGGTCCGGTCCGGCGGATCAAGCCCCTGGCGTCGGTGTCACCTTGCGGTGGACCGGCGCCTGCGGGGGCGCAGGCTGTCTGCGGCTGGTTCCGTCTGTTGTCGATACGGCGCTCGCCTCTCGGCGGCGTCGTGCATGTGATGTGGCCCCGTCACGAGGACGGGGCCGGGATGCGGCCCGGTGCTAGGCGCGGGCCAGGACGGCCGGGATGTCCACGCGGATGCCGGGGCCCATCGTGCTGGCGATGGACAGCGTCCGCAGGTACTGGCCCTTGGCGCCGGACGGCTTCGCGCGGTTGACCGCGTCAACCAGCGCCGCCAGGTTCTCGGCGAGCTGCTTCTCGTCGAACGAGGCCTTGCCCACCGGGACGTGGATGATGGCGCCCTTGTCCACCTTGAACTCCACGCGGCCCGCCTTGACCTCCTTGACCGCGCGCTCGATGTCGAACGTCACGGTGCCGGCCTTGGGGTTCGGCATGAGGCCACGGCGGCCGAGGATGCGGCCGAGGCGGCCAACCTGGCCCATGACGTCCGGCGTGGCGATCGCCACGTCGAACTCCAGCCAGCCGGCCTCGATCTTCTTGACGAGCTCGTCCGCACCAACCTCGTCCGCGCCGTTGCGGAGGGCCTCCTGGGCCTTCTCGCCCTGGGCGAAGACGGCGACGCGGACGACCTTGCCGGTGCCGTGCGGCAGGACGACGGTGCCGCGGACCATCTGGTCGGCGTGGCGGGGGTCCACGCCGAGGCGCATGTGGGCCTCGATGGACGCGTCGAACTTGACGGTGGACGTCTGCTTGACCAGGGCAACGGCCTCGTCCGGGCCGTAGACCGTCATGTGGTCCACGAGCTTCGCGAGGTCCTGGTAGCGCTTGCCGTGTGCGGGCATGTTCCGTGCTCCTTCGGTCTTCTCGACCTCCCCCTGTGGTGATGCGCTCCCGGGCCGGGGTGGCTCCCGGGGCGCCCGCCGGCCTTGCTAGCCGACGACCTCGATGCCCATGCTGCGGGCGGTGCCTTCGATGATGCGCATCCCGGCCTCGATGTCGTTCGCGTTGAGGTCCGGAAGCTTCTGCTCGGCGATGGCGCGGACCTGGTCACGCGTCACCTTGCCTGCCACGGCCTTGCCGGTGGTGGCGGAGCCGGCGGTGATGCCGGCGGCCTTCCGGAGGAGATCCGGGGCCGGCGGGGTCTTGAGGATGAAGGTGAACGAGCGATCCTCGAAGATCGTGATCTGCGCGGGGATGACCTGGCCGGCCTTGTCCGCGGTCTTCTCGTTGTAGGCCTTCGTGAACTCGACGATGTTGATGCCGTGCGGACCGAGCGCAGTGCCGACGGGCGGCGCGGGCGTCGCCTTGCCGGCGTTCAGCTGCAGCGTAACGACGATACGGATCTTCTTGGCCACGGTTCTAGCTCGCTCCCTGCCTCGTTACAGCTTCTCGACCTGGAGGAAGTCGAGCTCGACCGGCGTCTCCCGGCCGAAGATGCTCACGAGGACCTTCAGCTTGTTGCGCTCAGGGTTGACCTCGTCGACGGTTCCAATGAACTCTGCGAACGGCCCATCCGTGACACGCACGCTCTGGCCCTTCGTGAACGCCACCCGGTACTTCGGCGTCTCCACGCCCATGTGCCGGAGGATCTGCTTGACCTCGTTCTCATCAAGCGGGATCGGCTCGCTGCGCATCCCGGGGATGTTGCCGCTGCCGACGAAGCTCGTGACGCCCGGGGTGTTCCGGACCACGAACCACGACTCGGGGTCCAGGATCATCTCCACGAGCACGTAGCCCGGGTAGACCTTCTTCTGGACCGTGTGCCGCTGGCCCTGGCGGATCTCGATCTCATCCTCCATCGGGACCAGGACCTGGAAGATCTTGTCCTCCATGCCCATGGACTCGATGCGGTGCTCGAGGTTCGCCTTGACCTTGTTCTCGTAACCCGAGTAGGTGTGGATCACGTACCAGCGCTTCTCGGGCGCCTTGGTGGTCAGCTGCTCGGTCATACGGCGGTCGACATGAAGCGGATGATCTCGGTGTAGATCGTGTCCGCGACGGTGATGTACAGGCCAACCGCGAAGGACACCACGAAGACCAGGACCGTCAGGTTGCGGACCTGGGTGCGGGTGGGCCACGAGACCTTTTTCAGCTCGGACCACGATTCCTTGATGAACTGGCGAAGTCTGTTCACGGATGCCTTTTCAGCGCTGGAAGGATGTGGCAGGGGCGATAGGACTCGAACCTACAACCCCCGGTTTTGGAGACCGGTGCTCTGCCAATTGAGCTACACCCCTGCGGAGGTCCTTCCGGGCTACTTGGACTCCCGGTGCGTCGTGTGGCGGCGCTCCCGGGGGCAGTACTTCAGCAGCTCGATCCGGTTGGGATCGTTCTTCTTGTTCTTGCGCGTCGTGTAGTTCCGCTGCTTGCACTCGGTGCAGGCGAGCTGGATCACAGGACGTGCCTCAACTCGTGCCATCTGACTCTCTTGTGCCTTACGCGATGATGGTGGTGATCGCGCCGGCGCCGACGGTGCGGCCGCCCTCGCGGATCGCGAAGCGCTGGCCGACCTCGAGTGCGATCGGGGTGATGAGCTCGACGGTCATGTCGACGTTGTCGCCGGGCATGATCA
>CAIYZX010000502.1 GCA_903930745.1 uncultured Chloroflexota bacterium
AGCGCTGCTCCACCCCGTCGCGCTCCACGTACTGCTCCGCAAGGAAGCGGACGATGGCCTGGCCCACCGTCAGCCGGATCGTGCTCACGCGCTGCTCCTTCGCCTGCTCCCCGGCCCGCCTGGCCGGGGGTGTCCGGCCCGCCTGGCCGGGGGTGTCCGGCCGCCTGGCCGGGGGTGTGGGGACGAATGATGACGCATCACGCGTACGGATGCAATCGATTACGGCTGCCTGCGAGTACGGGTGATCGCCACGCCCCACGCTGGTCGGGGACGGGGTGCGCCGCGAGCCTTGACGGGCGGGCGCGGGGTCTGTAGTCTCACGAAATCGATTACGTCATCGATTGCGTTGCGAGCCCCACTCCACCGCGATCGATCCCGATCCCGGAGGCCTCCTCGAGATGCAGACCCGGCGCCCCACACGCGTTCCCGGTCTGGGCACTTCCCGGCTGGCGCCCGCATGGTGACCGACCACCGGACCCCGGCCACCATCCGCGACGTCGCGGAGAGGGCCGGCGTCTCCACGGCCACGGTGAGCCGCGTCCTCGCGGGCGTGGGCAACCCCAAGGCGGACACCGCCGCCGCCGTCATGCGTGCCGCGGAGGAGCTGGGCTACCGGCCCTCGGGCGTCGCCCGCTCGCTGCGCATGAAGCGCACACAGACGCTTGGCCTCATCGTCACGGACATCCAGAACCCGTTCTTCCCGGAGCTGGTCCAGGCCGCAGACCAGGCGGCCCGAGATCGCGGCTACTCCATCATCCTGGGCTCCGCGGCATACGACGAGCACCGCGTGGTGGAGTACCTGGAGCTGATGGTGGACCGCCGCGTGGACGGCCTGATCATCGCGTCCTCCCAGGTGAGCGACGAGACGTGGCGTTGGCTCTCCCACTCCCCCGTCCCCGTCGTGGTGGCAAACGCAGAGGCCAATGGCGCGTCCGTATCGGTCATCACCTCGGACAACCGCGCCGGCGGCGCCATGTCGGCCCGCCATCTCCTCGGGCTTGGACATCGCCGCCTCGCCTACATCCGCGGCTTCGACAGCTTCACCGCGGACGTTCCCCGCTTCGAGGGCTTCCGCGACGCGTGCCGCGATGCGGGCATCCCGGACGACGACCTGGTGGTGGTCCGCGGCGATGGGGGCTTCGACGGTGGCGAGCGCGGCATGGCCCATCTCCTCAACGCCAACGCGGGCGTCACCGCGGTGGCCTGCCACAACGACCTGACGGCCATCGGCGCCCTGCGCGCTCTCCGTTCCGCGCGCGTGCGCGTGCCGGCAGAGCTGAGCGTCATCGGGTGCGACGACATCGCGGCTGCGTCCTGGGTGGTCCCCGCGCTCACCACCGTTGGCCAGCAGAAGGCCGAGATGGGCACAGCGGCCGTGGAGCGCCTGGCCGCCGCCCTGGACAACCCGGATGCCGCCGAGCCCGCGTCCGTGGTGATCCCCATGGTCCTGCGCGTCCGCGAGTCCACGGGACCCGCGCCCCAGGCCCCGGACGCGGTCGCTGGTCAGACCGCCAACAGATGAGCGCGGCCAGGCCCTGGGGCCACCGCACCCGCCCGTGGTCCCGCCGCAGCCAGATGGCCCGCGCGGTCCCCACCGCCAAGGGCGTCCCATCCGCCAGCAGCGTTCCCTCGCCACGCCCCGGGCGAGGCACGCACATCCGAACCCGGCCCTGGGGCGACGAGCCCGCGGGCCACGCAGACACCTCCGAGGAGTAGCACAACCATGGTCCGCATCGCGAACGCCCCGTGCTCGTGGGGCGTCATCGAGGGCATTGACGGCGACCGCGCCGGCTGGGTCCGCGTGGTGGACGAGATGTCCGCCGCCGGTTACGTGGGCACGGAGCTGGGCGACTGGGGCTTCATGCCCACCGATCCCGAGGAGCTCGCCCACGAGCTGGACAGCCGCGGCCTCGCGCTGATGGGCTCGTGGGTCTCCGTCTGGCTGTACGACAAGTCCCGGCACGAGGAGTCCGCGAACGACGCGGTCCGCACCGCCAAGCAGCTCGCGTGCGTGGGCGGCAAGGACGCGGTGGTGGTCCTCGGGCTGGATCCGTACGGTGACCCGCACCGCTCCCTGATCTCCGGCCGCGTCCGCCCGGAGGACGGTCCCACCGAGGAGATGTGGCAGACCCTGGCCGAGGGCTACAACTACGTCGCCCGACGCGTCATGGACGAGGCCGGGATCCGGACCGTGGTGCACCAGCACATCGGCACCTGGATCGAGACGGGAGCCGAGGCGCGCCGTCTCTTCGAGATGACGGACCCGTCCGTCCTCGGCCTGTGCCTGGACACCGGGCACTGGACGTTTGGCGCCGGCGCTGACCCGGTCGCCGCCGTGCGCGAGTTCAAGGACCGCATCTGGCACGTCCACTTCAAGGACTGCGACGCGAAGGTGGCCGAGGCCTCCCGCGTCAACGGCTGGTCCGGCCCCGAGTCCGTGGGCCAGGGCGTCTTCTGCGAGCTGGGCACGGGCTCCGTGGACTTCCCCGGGATGCTCAAGGCGCTCGAGGAGATCGACTACCAGGGCTGGATCGTGGTGGAGCAGGACGTGCTCCCGGGCATGGGCAACCCCGGCCTGAACGCGATCCGCAACCGCGAGTACCTGAAGAGCATCGGCGTCTAGCGCGCCGGGCCCTTTGCCGGGCCTGTCTGCAACGGCGATACTGCGCGCCGGGTTCTCCCCTCGACGGGAGGCCCGGCGCGTTTCTCTGTACCCGGAGGGATCCTGGGGATGGCCCTGACGTCCTCACCAGTCGATGCGCGTGGTGCGCGGCCGGCGCGGCGCGGTGATGTGCGCCGGCGCCTCGCGATGACCGCGATCCGTGACGGCCTGGCCTCGCTCACGCTGACGGGCGCGCGGGGCACGGTGCGGCGGATGGACCGGCTGGGCTTCGCGTTCCCCGATGGCACCGTGGCGCTCTTCCACTGGTATCCGGTCCGCGGCGGGCGTCGGGCCGGCGACCTGGAGATCGTCCTGGGCGTGATGCTGGGCGAGGGCCCGCTGGGGGCGCGCGTGGCGGCGCTCTCCGGGGCCGCGGGCTGGCCAACGCCGTGGGTGATCAACGCGGGCGGGCGTGGCCTGGACCACTCCGGCAGCCTCGTCCCCTACGAGATCCTCTCGGATGCCGCGGCGCTCCCGGTCGCTGCACGTGTGGTTGCGGATGTCCGCGACGTCTGGGCGCCGCTCCTCGAGCAGGCCTGGCACGACCCGGCCGCGGCGGCGGACCGCATCGCCGGTCACCCCTGGCTGGTCCCAGGACCCGCCGCGATCGCCATCGGGGCCCTCCGCGATCTCGCCGCCGACGACCTTGCGTGATCGCTCCCACCGATAGATTCCAGTGGGTTGGCGACGGTTGATCGGTGCGGGCGATCAAGGCGACCGGATTCGGGCGCCCTTGCCGTCGAAACGAACACGATCATGTCGTTTCGATCGCTGTGGGCGATCAAACGTCCGGGTTCGGCGGAAATCTATCGGTGGCAGCGATCACGGGCCGGCGCGGGGAGCACGCGGGCCCAGGCGGGCCCGCGCGGCCGGCGCAAGCGTGCGGCGCCCCTGCGGGCCGGCACGCGGCCCCCCGCGGAGGCGGCTTGGCAGGCGGGCACGGTTCGCGCACCCGCCTGCACCGGCGCCATGGACTAGCTGCGCGAGACCACCATCTGGACGAGCGCCCCGATGACCACCACCGCCTGCACGGTGAGGAGCACGAGGTCCGTCCGATGCATGCGCGCCACCACCGCCGCATCGAGGTCCGGCCTGTACCGCAGGTTCGCGAGGATCACGCGGGCCGCGGTCGCCACGATCGCGATGTACGCCATCAGGTAGATCACGTCCATCAGCACCAGCGTGGAGACCTGCGGGATCGCAGCAAGCGAGCTCTGCTGCAGGAACACCGTGGTGAGGAGTGCCGTGGCGGGCATCGCCATGCGGGCATCCGCGAAGCGCGGCGGCAGGACGAGCGCCAGCCAGTTCGTGCACAGGACGAGCAGGAGCGGGAGCAGCAGCTTCCAGAGGAACATGCTGCGGAGGCGGGCG
>CAIYZX010000503.1 GCA_903930745.1 uncultured Chloroflexota bacterium
GATGGTCACGCGCGCGCCGCGTGCCAGGGCTGCCTCCGCGATGGCCACGCCCATCTTCCCGGTGCTGCGGTTGCCGATGAAGCGGACGGGGTCGATGGGCTCCGCGGTCCCGCCGGCGCTCACCACGACGTGGCGGCCCGCGAGATCGCGCAGGAAGTGGCCTGCGTCCTCCCCGGCATCGGCGCCAGGGCCGGTGTCGCCGACCACCAGCGGTGGCCGCTGGGCCTCCGAGGGCTGGCGGACGGGCCGGTCGCCGATGGCGGCCACCACGGCGTCAACGATCGTCATGAGCTCCGCGAGGCGCCCCACGCCCTCCTGTCCGGACGCGAGCGAGCCCGTCTCCGGCGGCACCATCCGGTACCCGAAGGCATCCTGCAGCCGCGCCACGTTGTCCCGCGTGGCCCGGTGCGTCCACATGTCGCCGTCCATCGCCGGGCAGAAGACCACGGGCGCGGAGGTGGCGAGGCACGCGGCGGTCACCGCGTCGGAGGCGATTCCGTTGGCCATGGCGCCCAGCCAGCGCGCGGTGGCGGGGGCGATGACGAGGGCGTCCGCGCTGTCCGCCACCACGATGTGGCCAATGCGCTGGTCCGGCAGCAGCCCCAGGACGTCCGTCTCCACCGCGTGGCGCGAGAGGGCCGCGAAGGTGAGGGGGCCAACGAAGGTGGCGGCGGCCGGGGTGAGCATCACGACCACGTCCGCGCCCTCGGCCCGCAGCAGGCGCAGCAGCTCCACGGCCTTGTAGGCCGCGATGGATCCGCAGACGCCGAGGCCGATGAGCCGCCCCTCGAGCCGGCCGCCCGTCGCCGCTGTCATCGCCGTCAGGCCCTGCGCCCGAAGGGCTCGCCGCCCGCCACCTCGGCGTGCAGGATCGCGAGCCCCTTGAGGGTCAGGTCCGGGTCGATGACGTCCACGCCGTCGATGTCGCGCGCCCACGGCTCCGCGGAGAGGCCGCCGGTGAGGATGCCGCGAACGGTGTCCAGCGGGATGCCGGCCGTCTCCGCCAGCTCGCGGCGGATCCGCGTGAGGAGGCCGTCCACCAGCGCCTGGTAGCCGAAGATGACACCGCTCTGCATGGCGCCCGTGGTGTCGCGGCCGATGGCCCGGGTGGGCGTCCGCAGCTCGATCCGCGGCAGCCGCGCGGTGCCGCCGGCCAGGGCCTCCAGGCCCAAGCGCAGCCCGGGGGCGATCGCGCCGCCCACGAAGGCACCGTCCGGGCCCACGCAGTCGAACGTCGTTGCGGTGCCCATGTCCACGACCACCGCCGGGGCGCCGTACAGCCGCGCCGCCGCCAGGGCGTTGACGATCCGGTCCGGACCCGCCTCTGACGGGCGGTCCAGGCGCACCGCGATGGGCACGGTGCCCGCGGCGGCCACGAGGATGGGGATCGCGTGGCGGTCCGCCACGGTCTCGAAGAGCGCCGTCTGCGAGGGGACCACCGAGGCGAGGGAGATGCCGCGGACGTCGCGCAGGCCCCGCTTGTCCAGCGAGAGCGTGCCCTCCAGGATCACCTCCAGCTCGTCTGGTGTGGCGGCGTGCCGGGTGCCCAGGCGGCGGGTCGCCACGATGGCACCGCCCTCCACCAGGCCGAGCGTGATGTTGGAGTTCCCGATGTCCACGACGAGCAGCATGCGAGGATCATACGACCGCCTGCGGGCGTGGGGCCAAGACCGGGTGGTGGCGGAATGGGCGCGGGCCGGGTGTCACCGGAGGGAGGGTGGCACCCGGCCCGCGGATGCGCGATCGCCCCACCGTACAGGTCGGCGGGGCGATCGCATGGGACGCCGTCATGGTGTGCTGCGGGCCTGGGACGCAGGGCACCGACAGGCGGTCCGCCAGGGGTTGGGTGGCCTGGCAGGCTCGACGCCGCCGGACGCGGTGTGGTTCCGGCCCCCGAATGGCTGCATCGACCATCGGGCGGCTTGCGCCGCCCGCCTCCCTCCCCGAGGGCACGCCCACCCTACCGCGAGGGTCTCGCAGTGTGCATCGGCGGAATGACGCACGCCCATCCATCCTGCTAGGCTCCGCGTCCCATGCGCCCCCTGCGTCCCGCGACCCACGTGCACCTGTCGTCCCGGCACGTCCTCGGCCTCGTGGCCGCCCTGCCGGTCCTCTACGTGCTGGTCGCCATCATCGGCGTCCACCTTGGCTGGGGCCCGCTGCACGGCACCACCCCGCTCCGGGACCGGCTGTTCGGTGGACGCGGCAACATCGCCTTCATCGGCTCCACCATCCCGGGCAACCCCACGGGTGACGCGATGCTCGCCGCGGGCGGCCAGGGCGGCGGCTACCGCACGGCCGATGCGGAGGCCGCCAAGCGCGTGGTCAAGAACCTGGACGACTTCTTCGATCCCCAGGTCCTGCGCGTTGACCCCGGCACCACCATCGAGTTCCACAACGACGGCCGCAACCCGCACACGGTCACCGCGGACGACGGCTCGTTTGACTCCGGCGTCCTCCAGAACGGCCAGGTCTTCACGCAGACGTTCCCCAGCGCGGGCGTCTACGCGTACAACTGCAAGCTCCACGGCGCCGCCGGCGGCATCGGCATGAGCGGCATCGTGCTCGTGGGCGACGTGCCCATGCCGTCCAAGGAGGGCGACGTTGGCCCCGGCCGCGAGCCCGTCCCCACGAAGCCCGGCGGCACCATCCACGTGCCCGCGGACCAGCCCACGATCCAGGCGGCCGTGGATGCCGCCTCGCCCGGTGATCTCGTGCTCGTGGCCCCCGGCACGTACAGGGAGGCGATCCTCGTCCGCACGCCGTACATCACGATCCGGGGAGAGGACCGCAACACGGTCATCCTGGACGGCGAGCTGAAGCGGCCCAACGGAATCCACGTGGTGGAGGCGGACGGCGTGGTCATGGAGAACATGACCGCCCACGGCTACCAGCTCAACGGCTTCTACTGGACGTCCGTCAACGGCTACCGCGGCTCGTACCTCACGGCGTACGGGAACGGCGACTACGGCGTCTACGCCTTCGACTCCGTCTGGGGCCGCTTCGACCACAGCTATGCGGCGGGCCAGCCGGACAGCGGCTTCTACATCGGCCAGTGCTACCCGTGCCACGCGGTCATCACGGACGTCATCAGCGTGCACAACGCGCTGGGCTACAGCGGCACGAACGCCGGCGGCGACCTCGTGCTGGTGAACTCCGAGTGGACGGGCAACATCGCGGGCATCGCGCCCAACACGCTGGACTCGGAGCGCCTGGCGCCCCAGCGCGAGATCACGATCAAGGGCAACTGGGTCCACGACAACAACGCGACCGACGCGCCCACCAAGCGCCTCGAGTGGCCCACGTACGGCATCGGCATCGTCCTCGCGGGCGGCCGGGGCAACGTGGTGGAGGGGAACCTCGTCGAGGACAACAACACGTACGGCATCGCCGTCCTGCCCAACCTTGACGACAACCTCTGGGCCACCCGGGACAACCGCGTCACCGGCAACACGGTGC
>CAIYZX010000504.1 GCA_903930745.1 uncultured Chloroflexota bacterium
CGGAGCGGGTGCGTCGCGAGCCGGACTGCCGTCGAGGCGTCAAGCGCCTCACCGACGCGCTCCGCCGGCGTCAGGGTGGGGGAGACGATGGCGATCTCCCGCCCGGGTCGCAGGTCCGCCGACAGCGCCTCGGTCAGGATGCCGCCTGCGCCAACGGCCACCACGGGCCCGAAGTCGTCCGTCCAGCGCAGCGCGAGCAGCAGCTCGCCGGCCGGCCCCTGGTCGTGCGGCACGAATGCGGCGAGCAGCCACCCGTCCACGGCCACCCCGACCAGGCGCCGCCGCATCGCCGCGATGGCACCCCGGACCGCCGCCGCCTCCCGGGCGACGATCGCCACGCCGCCCGCGTCCGTCTTGTGTGCGATGGAGGCGGCCACAACCTTGACCACGATCCGCTCGCCCGGGAACGCCGCCAGCGCCGCGTCCGTGACCTCCGTCTCGCCGGGGACCACGAGGTGGACCGGCGTCGCGATCCCTGCGGCCGCCAGCAGCGCCAGGCCCTCCGGCTCCAGGAGGGACGGGCGTCCGGCTGCGCGCGCAGCGGCGACCACCGCGCGCACGGCGGGAAGGTCAACGCCAACGGGGGCGGGTTGGTGGTTGGTGGATCTGGACAGCATCGGCGCAGACTGCACTGCCGTTGCCCGGGCGCGCAAGGGACGAAAGGCTCGGGCCGGGTGGCCCGAGACGCCCCGAGGGCCTAGAAGCGGACGAGGAACGCCGTGATCACCACGGCGGTGGACATCACGGCCTCCAGGATGCCCACGTGGACCGGCTTGAGTGGCGTGGATCCCGATGCCATGTGCCGCTGGGCAACGGGCAGCAGGGCCGCCCGCACTGCCAGCACCACCGCCACCACGCCGAGCGGGAGCGGAAGGAGGACGAGCGCCGCCGCCGCGAGGAGGACGTGGAAGCCGGTGGATATGGCGTGGAAGGTCTCGTTGCCGCGCTCGCGCAGGACGGAGCGGACGACGAGGACCGTGCCCAGCTGGTAGCCCGCCGCGATGCACGTCGCGGTGATGACGCGCTGGGGGTCCCAGGCGCCGGAGACGTACGCGGTGGCCGGCACGAGCGCAAGGGCCTGGGCCACCTGGAGCAGGCTGTTGGCCAGGTCGCGCCGCGTGCCCGGCTGGGCCCCGCGGAAGACGAGGACGCCCGTTGGAACGACGACGACACCAACGAGCGCCAGGGCAGGGAACCTGGCGAGCAGCACGACGCCAAGCACAACCGCGAGGACCGCGTAGACGATGAGCGGCGCCCGGTAGGCCGTCGGCCGCCGCGACCGTGTCCAGGTCTGGGCGGTGGCGGAGACGAGGTACGCGGCGAGGGCCGCCCCTGCGACCACGCCCTGCCACGGAGAGGGACCGCCGGCGGTCACGCCCAGGAGGACCGGCATCAGCAGCATCGCCCACGCGCCGTGCTGGCGGGGGATCCAGGGGCTGTGCCCGGGGGGAGGGCGGCGGTCCGAGGAAGGTCCGGATGTCATGGACCCTACGCTACCGCACCTCGGCCATGGGTGACGGTGTAGGACAACCGGAGCCCGTCTTGGCTGGAGTGGACGACAGACAGGACGGGGCGGGTTAGCCATCGTCGCCACCACGCAGCCGCGGTGCCGCCGCAGGGTTGCACCAGCACAGAGGACCCTCCCTTGCGTCTCCGCCGCAACGCCACCCGCAGTCGTCATCCGGGAGGGCGGAGCTTCCCGTTTCTCGCCGCCCTGGTGCTCGTCGCCTGCCTCCTGCCGGGTGTTGTGACGCCGGTGCTGGCAACCCCGAGCGTCGCCACCCCGGACCCCAACGCCGCGGGGACCATCTCGGCAGGCGGGCGAATGGCCTGTGCCACGATGGCGGACGGCCACGCCCGGTGCTGGGGCGCCGGCGGAGTGCCGGGACGGGCAGCGCTTGGCGATGGTGGAGCCGCGGGCAGCCTGCTGCCCGTGCAGGTCAGCGGGATCACCAGCGCCGTGTCCATCGCCGCCCCGGAGATCTGGGGCGACAGCTTTGGCCCGGGCTGCGTCCGCCTCTCCGACACGCACGTGTCGTGCTGGGGCACGGATGCAAAGGGCTCCAACGGCACCAACAGTGGTGGAAGCGTCAACGCGCCCGCCGCCCTCAGCGGCGGTGGCGGCTACTCCTCCATGGACACGACCCTGGGGTTCGGCTGTGCCGTTGAGGCCGGCAAGGTTGCCTGCTGGGGCGACAACACGTACGGGCAGCTGGGCCTGGGCGCCGAGGACTCCAGCGCCCATCCCGTGCCCGCCTATGTCCCCGGGATCACCACCGCGGAGGCGGTTGACGTCGGCGGCCAGTTCGCCTGCGCGATCCTCGCGAACACCACCGTGACCTGCTGGGGCGCCAACTGGTACGGCCAGCTGGGCGACGGCACCACGACGTCCAGCGCGTCACCCGTGGCGGTGCAGGGCGTGACCGGCGCGGTGCAGATCTCCGCCGGCGGCTCGTACGGGACCGCATGCGCGGTCATCGACGACGGAACGATCGCCTGCTGGGGCAGCGATGTCTACGGCAAGCTTGGCGATGGCCCCGAGCCATCCGCTCCGGTCGGGACGGTCGTGCAGGTGTCCGGCATCTCCACGGCGGTCCAGGTGAGCGTGGGTGGCAGCAACGCCTGCGCGCTGCTGCAGGCCGGGACCGTCCAGTGCTGGGGCTACGGTGCCAGCGGTGCGCTGGGCAACGGGACGTACGGCGTCCTCCCCACCTACAACGCCGAGGTCCCGGTGGCGGTGGCGGATCTCACCGGCGTCAACTCGATCTCGGTTGGCATGGACTTCGCGTGCGCGGTGGTCCTCGGCGGCGCCGCCGACTGCTGGGGCGACAACACGTACGGGCAGCTGGGCAACGGCACGAAGACCACGTCCAACATCCCGGTTCCCGTGGTGATGGGGCAGGACACCACGGCGCCCACGGTCACGAAGGCGCCCTGGGTCATCCCCCAGACGAGGTGGCAGCTCACCTCGGGCGCGCTTGCCTCCACGGTCCGCCTCGAGGTCCACTGGACCGGGGCGGACACTGCCGGACCGGGCTCCGGCATCGATCACTTCCGGCTGGACAGGACCACGGATGGCGGCTCCACCTGGCGGACGCTCGCCTCCGCGATCGCCGACGGCGGCGCGGACACGATGTACGTGGCCGTCGCGCCCTCCACCGGCACGGTGCGCTTCCGGGTCACGGCGTACGACCACGCGGGCAACGCCTCCACGTCGACCGCGGGTCCCTCCATGACGGTTCGGGTCAACCAGCAGGGTGTCGCCGCAGCGGTCTACCGCGGGACCTGGACCACCAAGACGGTGTCGGGTGACTCGGGCGGGACGGACAAGCGGACGTCCGCGAAGGGCGCCTCGGTCACGTACACGTTCTCCGGCCGGGCCTTCGCGCTGGTCACGTCGTCGTCCGCCTCCACCGGAGACGTGGACGTCTACGTGGACGGGAAGCTCCAGCCCACGCCGCTCGTCACCACCACCGGGATCGGCAAGCCGCGCTGGGTGGTCTGGAGCAGGCGTTGGACCTCCGTGGGCACGCACGTGATCAGGCTGGTCAACCGGGCCACCGCGACCAGGCCCGTGCTGGCGGTTGACGCCTTCGTTGTCGTGAGGTAGCCGGTGCTGCCTACGGGCAGGCGTCGATCGCCGTCGTCACGGCCCACGTGCCGGCGGCGATCGTGTCCAGCGTCGCCGCGTCCGGGCGCGCAGCACCGGCGTCGGTGATCGCCAGGACCACGTCGTAGGCCGCGTCGATGGGCGTGGCGAAGACCACGTGCCACGAGAGCCGGGTGGTTCCCGGCTCCACGATGGGACCGCGGATCAGCAGGCCGTCGCCTGACGACCATGCCTTGGCCGCGGGCCAGCCCGCCTTCGCGAGGAGGATCTCCGGGCTGAAGATCCCCGTGGGCCGGAGCAGCAGCCAGGTGCGGAGGTTGCCGCCACCCTTGGCGAGCGTGGCCGTGGTGGAGAAGTCCGCGGCGGCTCCGGCCACCGAGCCGGACGCTCCGGCGGGAACCTGCACCCGGAAGCAGGCGGCGCTCGTGTGGACGAGGTCGCCCACGGCGAGCCTGCCCGCCTGTGGGCCCGCCGCCGGGGCACTGCGGGTGGTCGCGGGCGGCGTGGGGAGAGGTGCCGGGGTCACGGGATCCGCGGACGCGGTGGCGGCCTGGACGGTTGGGGTC
>CAIYZX010000505.1 GCA_903930745.1 uncultured Chloroflexota bacterium
CCGTGACGGGAGGGCACGCCACGGACCTCCGGATCGCGGTGGTTCGCGTGGTCGATGGGGATGGCGGCGAACCGTGAGACCGCATTGACCTGGGGCCGGGGTTGCGATCAGCCCAGCCCGGCCCCGCCTCCAGGTGGCCGCACGCCGACGGACCCGGGGGCCTGCTCGGAGGAGAGCGCCCTCCCGGCGGTGGCCAGCCCCAGCAGGCCTGCGAGGAGGAGCCCGCTTGCCGCCAGGCCGTAGCCGGCACAGACGATGATGGCTGCCGACACGCCCAGGGTGCCACGTTCCCGCACGAGACCGGGGAGTCCGGCCACGGCAATCCCGAGGGCGATCCCCACCGCGACAGCCGGTGGGCCGGCGCTGAGACCGGTGCTCCAGGCCACGAGCGAGCCCCACATGAGCGGCGCCTGGAGCGAGAAGACGATGCTGACGGCGGTCGTCAGCATCCCCGCGACGAGGGAGGCGATTCCCAGCCGATCCATCCGGGTGAGTCGAAGCCCGCTTGCGCCGGCGAGGACGGCGCCGAGCAGGAACAGCAGCTCGCCGGCGACGCCGATCGCAAGGATGTCCGTGGCGCGGAACACGGCTGCCAGGGCCACCGCGGAGGCCAGCACGGCGATGCCCGCCCGCGAGAGACGGCCCGTGGCCGCCCCGGTGGACGCGCGCAGCATGGCGCCGACCGCTACCCCCACCACGGCGACATCGACGGCGGTCCGGATGGGGACGACCGGCGCCGCGAGAACGAGCGCGATGCCTTCCGCCGCCACCACGGCGATCGCGCCAACGTCGATGAGCTCCGTCGGGCTCCGCCGGGCACCTGCATGGCGGCACAGGGCGGCAAGCACCAGGAGGGCGGCGAGCAGGACCATCGCATCGGCCGCGGCTCCAGCACGACCGAGGAGCGCCCCGATCGACGCCCAGGGGTCGCCCTTGGGCACGAAGATCGCGAGGCGGGTGAGGGTGCGTGCAAGGACGAGGTCGGCAACGATGCCGCCCAGGAGCCACGTGGAGAGCGCGCCGACGGTCCGCCAGGTGGCCGAGTCATCGAGGGACTGCGCGGGAGCGCCGGCGCCGCGCTCTGCGGCCCAGGGACGCACGCGGCCCACCACACGGGTCATGAGGCGGTTGTCATCCCGCGCGCGACCCGCTGCCGGATCCGGTCGGCCGATCCCCTCCCCTGCCCGTGGGCGTGGACATGGCGCCCTGCCATGCGAGGAACGACGCGATGGCGAGCAGCAGGACCGCGATGGGCAGGAAGATCAGGCCGCGCGTCCCGGTGTCGGACGCGGGCATCGCAAGGGCGATCCACGACGAGACCGACTTCTGGCCGTTCCGGTCACCACGCGCGCCATCCCAGACGGCAAACGCCACGGCCGTCGCCGCCCCGTAGGGCTGGAACCGCGCATCGTTGACGTCGTCGTCCATGACATCGCGGGACATCACCACGCGCCAGGTGCGGCCGCGGTGCTCCGAGGCGCCGTGAACGTTCTGACCGTCCGACAGCTGGGGCGTCAGGGAGCCGAACCCGATGGCGTTGAGGTCCTCGACGGAACTGGGGAACTTCGCCGCGGACCGCGGGTTGTGCGCGGCCTGTCCGGCCAGGAATCCCTGGGCGCCCATGCCGTCAACCGCATCCACCGGGAACATGACGTCCCTGGGCATGTTCGGATGCGCGAGCTCGAACGTGCCGCGGCCCTCGAGGGTGGCGGCCCAGTCCGCCTTCCAGTGCCAGATGTTGAGGGACCCACCCAGCTGGCCCATGCAGATCGACGAGCTCGAACCGAGCGCGAACTGCATGGCAACCGCGTCCGAGAAGAGGGTCGGGGTTGCCACCGACTCATCGACGGTGGCGTCATCCCACTCCAGCAGGACTGCGACCCGGTCGTCGTTGACGAGGGCCCGCACCCGGATGGACGGGACGGACGCGGTCATCCGCATTGGCTGGACGAGAGACTGGCCGGTCATGGCCACCTCCACGCCGCGCGCCTTCGCCCATGCCGGATCGAACGGGGCGTTCACGGGGAGCGGGCCATCGACACGGGTGGCCGTCAGGGTCTGGCCCTGCGCGCTGGTGACCGGGACGCCCCACAGCGAGAGCACACCGGCGAGGACG
>CAIYZX010000506.1 GCA_903930745.1 uncultured Chloroflexota bacterium
GTTCCGTCGCCACTTCGTGACGACAACGTCCCGGGCGGGCCGGCCGGCCCGCCCGGGACGTGCGCAATCAGCGTCCTGCAGTACCCACCTGACCGTCACACCGCCCGTCGGCGTCGCTGGGACAGGCTACGTGTAGTGAGGCACCAACCCCAATGGCGACCTACATCATCCGGCGCCTGATCCAGGCGATCCCGATCATCATCGGGATCTCGGTGATCTCGTTTGCGATCGTCTACCTGACCCCGGGCTCGCCCGTGGACAAGTTCCGGACGCCTCGCGTGAGCCCGGAGACGATCCAGAACCTGATCCGTCTCTACGGCCTTGACCAGCCGCTCCCCGTCCAGTTCTGGAAGTGGTTCAGCAGCTTCTGGACATTCCCCTGGGACAACACCGCCTGGGGCTACTCCTTCACGGACGGACTGCCGGTCCGTGACCGGATCTTCAGTCGCATCCCGAACACGCTCATCCTGATGGGCACCTCGCTCGTCGTGACGATCGTGCTCGCGATCCCCATCGGGATCCTGCAGGCCGTCAAGCAGTACAGCTGGGCGGACAAGCTGATCACCACCTTCGAGACCATCGGCTACGCGATGCCCACCTTCTGGCTGGGCCTCATCCTCAAGCAGCTCTTCGCCGTCCAGTTCGACATCTTCCCGCTGAGCGGCATGTACACCCTCGGCAAGCAGGGCGACATCGCGGACATGCTGATGCACCTGGTCCTGCCGGTCACCACCCTCGCGGTCATCTCGGTCGCCGGCTGGAGCAGGTACATGCGCGCGTCGATGTTGGAGGTCATGCGCCAGGACTACGTCCGTACGGCGAAGGCCAAGGGCCTGAGCTCCGGGCGGGTCATCGGGCGCCACGCCCTGCGCAACGCCCTGATCCCCATCGTGACCCTGCTGGGCCTGACGATCCCGGGCCTCCTGTCCGGAGCCGCCATCACCGAGACCGTCTTCTCGTGGCCCGGCCTCGGCTGGATGGGTGTCCAGAGCGTCACCGAGCGCGACTACCCGGTGGTCCTCGCGGTCGTCATGATCGGCGGCACGATGGTCATCATCGGCAACCTCCTGGCCGACATCGCCTACGCGATCGTCGATCCCCGGATCCACTACTGAGCAGGGGAGCGAGATCCGTGGCACACGCCGACAGCATCCGCCCCGCCACCGCGGCGCCGGGCAACTCCACCGAGGTGGACGAGGTTGACCTCGTCCCCGTCCAGACCTACTGGCAGCTGGTCCGCCGCCGGTTCATGCAGAACCGGATGGCCGTCATCGGCCTGGTCCTGATGGCCATCCTGCTGGCCGCCGCGGTCATCTTCCCGATCGTCGGCGGCGACCTCTGGAAGCTCACGGACCTGCACAAGGGCCCCAAGGACCCGGTCTCCCTTGGGGCGCCCCTGGGCTATGACAGCCTCGGCCACAACATCTGGTTCCGCCTCATGAAGGCGCTCCAGACGTCGCTCATCATCGGCGCCTTCGCGGTGCTCGTCATCGCGGGCATCGGAACCGCCGTGGGCTCCATCTCGGGCTACGCCGGCGGCTGGGTGGACAACCTGATGATGCGCTTCGTGGACGTCGTCCTGTCGCTGCCCAGCTTCTTCCTCGTGCTGATGTTCGTGGCCTTCCTGGGCTCAGGCAACGTCCTCGTGATCATCTTCGCCATCGGCCTCACGGGATGGACGACGGCCGCACGCCTCGTGCGGGCGGAGTTCCTCCGGTTGCGCGAGTCGGACTTCGTCCAGGCGGCGAAGGCGCTGGGCGCCAGCGACCGGCGCATCATCGTCCGCCACATGGTCCCCTCGGCCATGGCGCCGGTGGTGGTGGCCGCGTCCCTGGGCATCGCGGACTCCGTGGTGACCGAGGCGGCACTCTCGTTCCTGGGCTTCGGCCTCAAGCCCCCGGAGGCGTCCCTGGGCAACATGCTCACCGGCGCGCAGGACTACTTCTACCGCCAGCCGCTCTGGATCTACTACCCGGGTGTGACGCTCATCCTGGTGGTCCTCGCGGCCAGCTTCCTCGGTGACGGGCTCCGTGACGCCCTCGACCCCCGCCAGCGAATCGAGGCCTGACGGATGACCCCCACCAGCACAGGGCAGGACATCCTGCTCGAGGTCAAGGATCTCCGCACCCACTTCGCCACCGCGGACGGCCTGGTCAGGGCGGTGGACGGCGTGAGCCTCCGCATCCGCCAGGGCAAGACCCTCGGCGTGGTCGGCGAGTCCGGCTGCGGCAAGAGCATCACCGCGCTGTCCGTGATGCGCCTGATCGAGCGGCCGGGCCGCGTCGTCGGCGGCGACATCACGTTCAGCGGGCGGAACCTGCTCGGCCTCTCCGACGAGAACATGCGGGACGTCCGCGGCAACGAGATCTCCATGATCTTCCAGGAGCCGATGACGTCGCTGAACCCGGTCTACA
>CAIYZX010000507.1 GCA_903930745.1 uncultured Chloroflexota bacterium
GCAGCTCATGCCGCCGCTGATGGCGCTGCGTGACGCCGTGGGCATCGAGCGCCTGATCGTGGACACCTACCAGGCCGTGAGCGGCACGGGCCACAAGGCCATCGTGGAGCTCGAGGAGCAGGTGAAGGCCCACGCCGAGGGCCGCGAGAAGGTCGCGAAGGTCTACCCGTACAACATCGGCTTCAACGCCCTCCCGCAGATCGACGTGTTCCTGGACAACGGGTACACGAAGGAGGAGTGGAAGGTCGTCACGGAGAGCCGCAAGATCCTGCACCTGCCGGACCTGCGCGTCTCCTGCACCGCCGTCCGCGTGCCGGTCTTCATGAGCCACTCCGAGGCGGTCCACGTGGAGACCACCAGCCCCATCACCCCGGACGAGGCACGCGCGCTCTTCGCCAAGGTTGAGGGCGTCGTGGTCCAGGACGACCCGGCGAACAGGATCTACCCGCTGGCCGAGCAGGCCGCAGGCTCGGACCTCGTCTACGTGGGCCGCGTCCGCCAGGACCCGTCCATCGACGGCAACCGGGGCCTCGCCTTCTGGTGCGTCTCGGACAACCTGCGCAAGGGCGCGGCGTCCAACGCGGTGGAGATCGCCGAGGTCCTGGTCGCTCGCGGCTGGATCAGGAAGGGCTCGGAGCGGCGCGCTGCGGCGGCGGGAACGCCCGCGTGACCCCCGCCGAGCGCCAGGAGGCGCTCGAGCAGATCGCGTCCGAGATCCGCGAGTGCACGCGGTGCCGCCTCCACGAGGGGCGGACACGTGCCGTCCCCGGCGAGGGCGACCCGGACACCGAGGTCGTCTTCGTGGGGGAGGGGCCGGGCTTCAACGAGGATCGCGAGGGGCGTCCGTTCATCGGCCGTGCCGGCTCGCTCCTGGGCCGCCTGATCGGCTCGCTGGGGTGGCGGCGCGAGGACGTCTTCATCACGAACGTGGTCAAATGCCGTCCGCCGGACAACCGTGACCCGCAGCCGGACGAGATGGCGGCCTGCGCCCCGTTCCTCCGGCGCCAGCTGGAGGTCCTGGACCCGGCCGTGGTGGTGACCCTGGGCCGGTACTCCATGGGGACGTTCATGCCCGGCGCGCGGATCGGCCAGGTGCACGGTACGCACCAGCCCGCTGACCCGGAGACGGGCGCCCGCAACGCCCTTGTCTTTGCGATGTACCACCCGGCGGCGGCGCTGCGGACCCAGGCCATCGAGCGTGAGAGCTTCGCGGACGTCGCCCGCGTGCCCGGCGTCCTGCTCGAATCGCGCACCAGGCGCGCAACGGGCATGAAGGATGCGCGCGAAACCGCGATGATCACCCCAGCACCGGCAGAGCCCGTCGCAGTGTCCGCGAAGCAGCCGGGGCCGGACCTGGCACAGCCCGCCGCGCGGCCCGCGGCGCCCATGACGACCGAGCACGCCGAGACCGCCGACTCCGCGGAACCCGGCGGCAACCAGATGACCCTCTTCTAGCGCAACGGGATGCCACACATGCCGGACCCAAGCACCGTCCTCCGCATCATCCCGCTCGGTGGCGTGGGTGAGATCGGCAAGAACATGTACGTCTTCGAGTACGGGGACGACATCGTCGTCATCGACTGCGGGCTCATGTTCCCGGACGAGGAGATGTACGGCATCGACCTCGTCGTGCCGGACGTCACGTACCTCAAGGAGAACGCCGCCAAGGTGCGGGCGTTCCTGATCACGCATGCGCACGAGGACCACGTGGGTGGTCTCCCGTACGTGCTGCCGGACTTCCCGGGCGTGCCGATCTACGCGAGCACGCTCGCCCGCGGCCTCCTCGGCAACAAGATCAAGGAGCACAAGCTCCACGCGAACCCGCTGCTCGCGCTGGACCCGGGCGACGAGCTCACCATCGGCCCCTTCGACGTGATCCCGTTCCGCGTGGGCCACTCCATCCCTGACGCGATGGGCATCGCGCTCCGGACGCCGGTGGGCGTGGTGGTCCACACGGGCGACTTCAAGTTCGACCACACGCCGGTGGACGGCAAGCAGAGCGACTTCGCGATCATCGCGCGGATGGGCGAGGAGGGCGTTGTGGCGCTCCTCTCGGACAGCACCCGCGCCGAGAGCGCCGGCTACACCCCGTCCGAGCGGACGGTGGGCGAGGCCTTCCGCGACATCATGGAGGGGCTTGACGGGCGCGTCATCGTCGCCACCTTCGCGTCCAACATCGCGCGCATCCAGCAGGTCTTCGACGCCGCGAAGCAGTTCGACCGCCAGGTGGCCGTTGTGGGCCGCTCCATGGAGCAGAACACCCGGATCGCCTCGGATCTCGGCTACCTGAAGTTCGAGCCGTCGCAGGTGCTGCCGAAGGACCGGATCGGCGACCACCCGGCCAGGCGCACGGTGATCGTCACGACGGGCGCCCAGGGCGAGCCGATGTCCGGCCTTGCGCGCATGGCCAACCGCGACCACCGGTTCGTGGAGATCCAGCCCGGCGACACCGTCATCGTCTCCGCCAGCCCGATCCCTGGCAACGAGGAGTACGTCGCCCGCACCATCGACAACCTGTTCAAGGCCGGGGCGAACGTCTACTACCACGCGATCACGCACGCGCACGTGTCCGGGCACGCCAGCGCCGAGGAGCTGAAGCTGATGCTGGGCCTCACGAAGCCCACGAACTTCATCCCGATGCACGGCGAGTTCCGGATGCTGGTCCAGCACGGCCGCCTCGCCATCGAGACCGGCGTGAAGCCCGAGAACGTCTTCATCATCGAGAACGGCACGCCGATCGAGATCTCCGAGGACGGGTCCGCGCGGCGTGGCACGAGCGTGCCCGCGGGCTACGTGTACGTGGACGGCCTGTCCGTGGGCGAGGTTGGCGACGTGGTCCTGCGTGACCGGCGCGCGCTCGCCAATGACGGCATGTTCATGATCGTGGTCCAGGTGGACAAGCAGACCAACCGCGTCGTGGGCCGGCCGGAGATCATCACCCGCGGCTTCGTCCACGGGCCGGAGGAGGAGCGGATCATCGAGGAGGCGATCACCCGCGTGCGTGCTGCCGTTGACGCGCCCGGTGACCGGATCAGCGAGATCGCCCTGCTCAAGAGCCAGATCAAGGACGGCGTGTCCCGCTTCCTGTACGAGCAGACGAAGCGGCGGCCGATGGTCTTCCCCGTGGTGGTGGAGGTCTAGCCGGGTGGCAAAGAACACCCGGTCGAAGCCGCGCCCCCGCGCGGCATCCCCGCGCTCCCAGGCCACGCGCAGCGCCGCGCCGCGCGCACCCCGCGGTGGGGGAGCGACCACTCGGAACGCCGGGCTGCCGCTGCCGCGTCTCGGCCTCGGGCTGTCGCCCGCGGTGGTCCGCTCCCTCGTGGGCATCGTGCTGCTGGCCTTCGGGGCCGTCACGCTCATCGCGCTCGTGCTGCCCGGCAAGGGCGTCCTGACGGACTGGTGGCAGGCGCTGTCGTCGCCCTTCTTCGGCTCCGGGCGGTGGCTGCTGCCGGTCGTCCTCCTCGTGGCCGGCTGGTACGTGGAGTGGGGGCCCGGAAAGGAGGAGGGAGCCCCGTGGGGCCGCACCCTCCTGGGGATCGCCCTCGCGTACGCGGGTCTCCTCGGCCTGATGCAGCTGGTTGAGCTCAACGGCACCACGGGCGGACGCATCGGCCGGACACTCGTGAGCATCCTCGCGCCCTTGCTCACGGTGCCGGGCGCCTTCGTCATCCTGCTCGCCCTGCTGGTCGCGGGCCTGCTCATCGCCTTTGACCGGACCCTGCGCTCGCTGCTGGCGCCTGCCACGAAGGTGGCGAGGATCGCCGCGGATTCGCTGCAGGACCGGACGGCGCGCGGGGCGGAGGAGGCCGAGGATGCGACCCCCGCCCCCGCCCAGCTCCCGGCCCGCAACGGCCGTCGGGGCGAGGACGCTGCCGCTGCACCGGCCGGCGCGAAGGCGTCCGTGCGCGGTGGCAAGCCCGTGCGCGGCACGGCCACGGAGATCCCCGGCCAGCGCTCCGTCTGGGGCGGCGAGGAGGTCGTGGACGACGAGGCCGACCGCTTCCGCGTGCGTCCCAACGAGCCTGACCCGGAGCTGGTGAAGCCCGCCACGCCCGCTGAGCCCAGGGTAGCCACGCTGGCGCCCCGCCGGCCCGCGGAGAACGCCGCGGATGGCGATGACACTGGCGCCACCGGCGCCGAGGGAGGCCAGGAGGCCGCCGCGGTCCCTGAGATCGAGTGGGTGGTCCCGGACCTCGCCACGCTGGACGTGCCGGTTGACGTGACCATCGCCATGGATGACTCGCGGGTCCACCAGGCCAACATGAACAAGATCGTGGACAAGCTCGCCCAGCTGGGCATCGAGATCCAGCGTGCGGACCGCTACACCGCGGGCCCGTCCTTCACCCAGTACGAGGTTGAGCCCAAGCCGCACGTCAAGCTGAGCAAGATCGCGGCGGTGGAGGACGACCTCGCGATGGCGCTCGAGGCGCCCAGCATCCGAATCGAGGCCCCAATCCCGGGCAAGAGCGCCGTGGGCATCGAGGTCCCGAACCGGGACCGCCGGCGGGTGTACCTGCGCCCGATCATGGAGGGTCGTGCGCAGGACTTCGAGGCCTCGCCGCTCGCGTTCGCCCTGGGCATGGAGGGCCAGCTCCCGCGAGCCGTGGACCTCGCCAAGACGCCGCACCTGCTGATCGCGGGCGCCACGGGGTCCGGCAAGAGCGTCATGGTCAACGCGCTGATCATGAGCCTGCTCTGCAACGCCACGCCGGACGAGCTGCAGCTGGTCCTGGTGGACCCCAAGCGCGTGGAGCTCGCCGCCTACAACGGCCTGCCGCATCTCAAGGTCCCGGTGATCACGGAGACGGAGAAGGCGAAGGCGGTCCTCAACTGGGCGGTCAACCAGATGGAGCATCGCTACCGCCAGTTCGCCGGCGCCGCCGCCCGCAACATCAAGGGCTACAACGACACCCGCGTGGACCCGGCGGACCGCCTCCCGTACATCGTGATCATCATCGACGAGCTCGCCGACCTGATGATGCGCGAGGGCAGGAACGTGGAGGACCCGATCGTCCGCCTCGCCCAGAAGGCGCGCGCCACGGGCATCCACATGGTCCTCGCCACGCAGCGCCCGTCCGTCAACGTGGTCACGGGCCTCATCAAGGCGAACTTCCCGTCACGCATCGCGTTCGCGATGGCCAGCCAGATCGACAGCCGGACCATCCTGGACCAGCCCGGCGCCGAGATGCTCACCGGCATGGGCGACATGCTCTACCAGCCCCCGGACAAGCCCACCCCGCTGCGGCTCCAGGGCGTCTTCGTTGGCGACGACGAGATCAACCGCGTCACCGCGGCATGGAAGGAGCAGCGGCCGAACCCGGTCTACGACCTGTCCATCCTCGCGGCAGGCGACGACTCCACTGGGACGGTGGAGGAGGTGGCCGACGAGGACGCGGACAAGCTCCTTCCAGAGGCGGTGAACGTCATTCGGGAGTACGATCGGGCCTCGGCGTCGCTCCTGCAGCGCCGGCTCAAGATCGGCTACGCGAGGGCGGCCCGCATCATCGACCAGCTCGAGGCGCGCGGGTACGTGGGGGCCTTCGATGGCTCGAACGCCAGGATGGTCCTGCGCCGTGACGACGGAGCAGGATCCCAGGACGAGGACGAGGCATGACGACGCGTGACGAGGGGGTGCGGAGGACGCGTGGCGACGCGCGTGACCGCGACCGCGACCACGACCGCGCGTATGCCGCGGAGGCCGGCCCATCCCTTCCGGAGCGCCTGGCCGGCGCGCGGGAGCGCAAGGGCGTGGACCTCTATCGCGCCGAGCGCGAGACGAAGATCCGCCAGCGCTACCTCGCCGCGCTGGAGACGGGTGACTACCGGGAGCTGCCCGGCGCCGTCTACACGAAGGGCTTCCTGCGCAACTACGCGCTCTACCTTGGGCTTGACCCGGAGGACGTCATTCGCCAGTGGAGGCGCGAGCGAGGCGATGCCGCGGTCCCGGCTGAACCCGTGCTCACGATCCCGCGGCCCCTCGAGGCCCCGCGCCCCGGCCTGACGTTCTCGCCGGTGGTCATCGTGGCTGCGCTTCTCACCATCCTCATCGGCGCCTTCGCCATCTACCTCGGCGTGCAGCTGGTGCGCTTCGCGAAGCCGCCCACGCTGGCGGTCACGAACCCGGCCCAGGCCGTCCTGGAGGTCTCCGAGGAC
>CAIYZX010000508.1 GCA_903930745.1 uncultured Chloroflexota bacterium
CGTGAGGAACATCCGCGAGCCCAGGGCGGCCTGCGGGTCGTCGGTGGCGCGGGTGGCCACGATGATGAGCAGGGTGATCAGCGCCTGGAGGCCGATGAGCAGCAGGAGCGTGACGAGGCTCGCGGGCCGGCGGCGAAGGCGGCGGAGCGAGGCGGCGACGAGCCTCACGCCGGCCACCCCGGGACGGCACCCGGACCCGGGGCGGCACCCGGACCCGGGGCGGCACCCGGACCCGGGGCGGCACCCGCGGCACCGGACCCCGGCCCGCCGCTCACCGCTCCCACGTCCGGCGACGAGCCCGTCAGCCCGAGGAAGAGCGCCTCGAGGTTGGACCCGGCCTCCAGGCGGGACGCGAAGACACCTGCGTCCACGAGCGCGCGGTTCAGCTCCGCGGACCTCGCGGGATCGAAGCGGACGGAGAGCCAGCCCGCCTCCGGTCCGGCCTCCAGCGCCACGCCCCCCACGCCCGCCAGCCCTTCGAGCGCCGGCCCCGCCACCGGGATCTCGTGCGGCGCCACCCTGACCCGGACGGAGCCCTCGGCGCGCAGCAGGTCCTCGATCCGTCCCTCGCGCACCAGCCGCCCCCGCGCCACGATGCCCACCACGTCCGCCAGCTGCTGCACCTCGGAAAGGATGTGCGAGGAGACCAGCACCGTGGTCCCGGACGCGGCGAGGGCGCGGAGCGTTTCGCGCATCCCGGCGATGCCCGCCGGGTCCAGGCCGTTCGCGGGCTCATCGAGCAGCAGGAGCCGGGGCGATGAGAGGAGTGCGGCCGCGATGCCGAGGCGCTGCTTCATGCCCAGCGAGTAGCGGGAGACCTTGTCGTCCGCGCGATCCGCGAGGTTCACGAGCGCCAGCAGCTCGTCAACGCGCCCACGCGTCGTGGGGGCGCCGGTGGCGGCGAGGGCGCGCAGGTTCTCGCGCCCGGAGAGGAACGGGAAGAACGCCGGCCCCTCGATCAGCGCGCCAACCTCGAACAGCCGGCGGCGGTCGCCGCGGCCGAAGGGGCGGCCCAGCAGCTCCACGGAACCGGCGTCCGGCCGCACGAGCCCCGTGAGGATCCGCATCGTGGTGGTCTTGCCCGCACCGTTCGGGCCGAGGAAGCCGTAGACCACACCCGAGGGCACCGAGAGGTCCAGCCCATCGAGCGCCACCTGGTGTCCGAAGCGCTTCCGCAGCCCGCGCGTCGCGAGCGCCACGGCACCGGCAGCGCCGCCGCCCGGTTCCACCATCGAGGCCTGTGTCATGGGTCCCCGCGCTCCCCTTCGCCCGCACGTCCTGCACGGGTCCGGGAGCAGGATACCCGCGCCCGCCCGATAGGGACTCCGCCCGGGAGGGACGCGCCAGGACCGCTGTGCCATACTCCCGCCGTCACCGGGGGCCATGTCACATCCACAGTCCCACCGTCGCCACGACCCATGCGTGGTGTTCCGGCAGAGGGGAGGCAAGAGGTTTGGCACAACAGCAGCGTGGCGCCCAGCGGGCGTCGACCACGAGGGTCCGCACCTTCCTCGCCGCGATCCTCGCAGCATTCCTCCTCGCCGCCGCATCCACCGCCACGGCGCCCAGCGCGCGCGCCGCGACCAGCAAGGTCGTCATCGTGGTGGGGCCGGTTGGCTCCGAGACCTCCAGCTACCGTGACGGTGCCCGCCGGCTCGCCGACCAGGCTCGCAGCTATGGCGCATCGGTCACCGAGGTCTACAGCCCCAACGCCACCTGGCCCAAGGTTGCCGCGGCCGCCGCAGGCGCCAACGTGCTGGTCTACCTCGGCCATGGCAACGGCTGGCCCAGCCCCTACTACCCGTACTCCGCGGACAGCAAGGACGGGATGGGGCTAAACGCCACCGCGGGCGACGGCAACGCCAACATCAAGTACTACGGCGAGGCGTACATGGCCCGCCTGGAC
>CAIYZX010000509.1 GCA_903930745.1 uncultured Chloroflexota bacterium
CGCAAGCCGGACGAGGACGACGAGTAGCAGGGCGGGACCCGCGCCCGTGCCCCACCTGGCGGCAGCCGGCGGTCAGCGATGACCGCCGGCTACGTCCTGCGCAAGGTGGCGCAGTCCATCGTCACGATCGCAGCGATCATCCTGCTGCTCTTCGTGATGTTCCGGGCCATGCCCGGCAGCCCGGATCGCGCCATCCGGAACCCGCACTTCACCCAGCAGCAGCAGGAGGACCTGCGGGCGCGGTACGGCCTGGACAGGCCGCTCATCCCGGACCAGCTGGTCGTCTACATCGAGAGCACGCTCTCGGGTGACCTCGGCTACTCCATCAAGTACGCCGGGCGCCCGGTCATCGAGGTGGTGGCGGAGGCCGCGGGGCCCACGGTGCTGCTGCTGGGCATCGCCGAGGTGCTGGCCATCGTCATCGGCATGGCCCTGGGCTCCATCGCCGGCTGGCATCGCGGCGGCTGGGTGGACCGGCTGGGCGGCGGCCTCGCGCTCGTCTTCTACTCCATGCCCTACTTCGTGGTGGGCATGCCCCTGATCATCGTCTTCGCGGCCGGCCTGGGCTGGTTTCCCACGTCCGGCATGACCACGCCTGGCGGGTCGTCCGATCCCGTGACGTGGCTGCTGGACCTGGGGCGCCACCTTGTCCTGCCGGTGACGGCGGTGACGCTCGGCCTTCTGGGCGCGTACTCCATCCTCATGCGCTCCTCCATCATCGACACGCGGACGGAGGACTACGTCACCACGGCGCGGGCGAAGGGCCTGGCGGACGGGCGGATCCTGCGCACGCACGCCTTCCCGAACGCGATGCTGCCGATGGTGACGCAGATCGCCATCAACCTCGGCTGGGTGGTGGGTGGCGCCATCACCGCGGAGGTGGTCTTCAACTGGCCGGGCATCGGCACGCTCACCGTGGCGGCGCTGGACCGGCGGGACTACCCGCTCCTGCAGGGGATCTTCCTGCTGGTGGCGGTGTCCGTGGTGCTGTTCAACCTGCTCGCGGACCTCGTGTACGGGTACCTGGACCCGAGGGTGCGATCGTGACCACCGTGGCTCCCGTGACCGCCGCCTCCACCCTGCCGCGCCGCCGCCGCGCCGACGGCCTCCGCCGTCTCCTGGCGCGCACGGACGGCCTCATCGGCGTCGCGATCCTCGTGATCTTCGGCCTCCTCGCCCTGGCGCCCACGCTCTTCGTGGGCCCGCTGCAGGACGTGGTGACGGCCACCGGGCTGCCCCTGGATCCGCCGTCCGCGGCCGCGCTCCTGGGCACGGACGAGCTGGGCCGCGACATGGTCAACATCACGGTCCACGGCGCCCGGATCTCCATGTCCATCGGCCTCATGGCCACGATCATCACGATCCTGCTGGGCACGGTGGTGGGGATCGTGGCGGGCTACGTGGGCGGCGTGACGGACGCGCTCCTGATGCGCTTCTCGGACTTCCTGCTCGTCCTGCCCACCGTGGTGCTGGCGCTGATCCTGGCACCGGTGCTGGACGCGGTGGTGGGCGAGGGCGCGGAGCTCTTCGGCATCCGGTCCACGCTGCTCATCGTGGTGGTGGTCATCGGCCTCACGTCATGGCCGTCATGCGCACGCGTCATCCGCAGCCAGGTCCTCTCGCTCAAGGAGCGGATGTTCGTGGACCGCGCGCGAGTGGTGGGCTCCGGGCCCGGCTGGATCATGCGCCGCCACATCCTGCCCAACGTGGTGAACCTCGTGGTGGCGCAGGCCGTCCTCACGTTCGCCTCCGCGGTCTTCACGGAGACCACGCTCGCGTTCATCGGCCTTGGCGACCCGGCGGCGCCGTCCTGGGGCCAGGTGCTCAACGCCGCGCAGACCGCGGGCGCCCCGGGCCTTGGCGCCTGGTGGTACGTCCTGCCGCCCGCGGCGTGCGTGGTCCTCGTGGTGCTCGCGTTCACGCTGGTGGGCAACGCCCTCGATGACGTCCTCAACCCCCGCGCGAGGGGCCGGCGATGACCGAGCCCGTGCGCCCCGACGCGCTGCGCCCGGACCCCGCCCTGATCCGGGGACGCCGCCAGTGGCCGCTGCCCAGGCAGGCGGACCCCTCCGCGCCGCTCCTGGAGGTGGAGAACCTGGCGGTCCGCTTCAAGATGCCCGGCGGCTCCGTGAAGGCCGTGGACGGCGTCTCGTTCCGCCTGGACGATGGCGAGGCCCTGGGCATCGCCGGCGAGTCCGGCTGCGGCAAGACCACCACGGCGCTCTCGCTGGTCCAGCTCCTGCCGGCGAACGGGAGGATCCGCAGCGGGTCCGTCAAGCTGTTCGGCATCGACCTCGCGCAGAAGAGCGAGCGGCAGCTCAACCGGTACCGCTGGCGCGAGATCAGCCTGGTCTTCCAGGGCGCGATGAACGCGCTGAACCCCGTCCAGCGGGTGGGCCACCAGGTCGCGGAGCCCATCGAGGTGCGGCTTGGCCAGTCCCGCGAGGCGTCGCGCAGGCGTGCCGCGGAGCTGCTGGATCTCGTGGGCATCCCGGCAGCCCGCGCCTCCGCGTACCCGCACGAGCTCTCCGGCGGCATGCGCCAGCGCGCGATGATCGCCATGGCGCTCGCGTGCGACCCGGCCATCGTCATCGGCGACGAGCCCACGACCGCCCTGGACGTGATGGTCCAGGCGCAGATCCTGCAGCTCCTGGAGCAGCTCCGCCGGGACCTCGGCCTCTCGCTGATGCTGATCACGCACGACCTGTCCGTGATCGCGGAGACGTGCGACCGCGTGATGATCATGTACGCCGGCCGCGTGGCGGAGGAGGGGCCGGTGCGCCGCGTCTTCACCGCGCCGCGCCACCCGTACACGCGCCGGCTGCTCTCCGCGTTCCCCAACATCCACGCGGACCGTCGAACCCTCGAGGTCATCCCGGGCCAGCTGCCTGACCTGCGCAACCCCCCGCCCGGCTGCCGCTTCGCGCCGCGCTGCGCGGAGGCGATGGCCGTCTGCTCCACCGAGGTGCCGGCCGAGGTCCGGTTCGACGACGGCGTCCGCGTCGCGTGCCACCTCTTCCCGTCCGGCGCCGCCGCCACGGCCGAGACCGCCGCCCCGCTCACCGTCCCTGCCGGGGCCGCGGTGGAGGGCGCCCGGTGAGCGACGAACTCCTCCGCATCGAGGGCCTGCAGGTCCACTTCCCCGTCCGTGGCGGCATCCTGGACACCCTGCGGCGCCGGCCCGGGCGCGTGGTCCGCGCGGTGGACGGGATCGACCTCACGATCAACCGCGGCGAGATCCTGGCGCTGGTGGGGGAGTCCGGCTCCGGCAAGACCACCACCGGGCGGGTGATCGCCAAGCTCACGCGCCAGACCGGCGGCCGCGTGGTCTTCGGCGGCGAGGACGTCTCGGCGCTCTGGGGCACCGGGCGCCTGCGCCCGTACCGCCGGCGCGTCCAGGTCATATTCCAGGATCCGTACGAGACGCTGAACCCCAAGCACACCGTGGGCGACTTCGTGGAGGAGCCGCTGCTCGTGGGCGCCCAGCGCCTCTCGCGGGAGGAGCGAAGGACCCGCGTCCTCGCCGCCCTCGAGAGCGCCGGCCTCCGGCCCGCCGCGGACTTCGCCGGCCGCTATCCACATGAGCTCTCCGGTGGCCAGCGCCAGCGCGTGGTGATCGCGGGCGCGCTGGTGATGGACCCGGAGCTGGTGGTGGCGGACGAGCCCGTCTCCATGTTGGATGTGAGCATCCGCACGGAGCTGCTGCGCCTGATGCTGGACCTGCGCCGGGAGCGCGGGCTGACGTACCTGTTCATCACCCACGACCTCTCCATCGCCTGGGTGCTGGCGGACCGGATCGCGGTCATGTACCTCGGGCGCATCCTTGAGGTCGGGCCCGCGGAGCAGGTCATCCGCGCGCCGGCCAACCCGTACACCCAGGCACTGGTGTCCGTGTCGCCCTCACCGGAGCCGCCGGCCGAGAGCGCCGATGGCGAGCGGGCGCCCCGGACCATCCTCGTTGGCGAGACGCCGGATGCCGCCCACGTTCCAGCGGGCTGCCGGTTCCACCCGCGCTGCCCGGTTGCGGTGGCGCGCTGCCGGACCGAGGAGCCGCCGCTCACCAGCGTGGGCGAGGGGCACCAGGCGGCCTGCTGGCTCCTCGGGGAGCGCGAGACGCGGTAGTCCGCCCGTGGGGTCGCGACGGCCCGGGAATCGAGAACGCCCCCGGCGGGTACCCGGAGGCGCTCGTTCGAGGTGCTGCGGCCGCGTTGCCGCGACCGAATGACGCGGGTGGCGCGGGTTACGCGGGCTACGCGTCCGCGCCGGAGCCCATCGCCTTGAAGGCGGCCCAGCCGATGACGGCGCCGGCGATGGGGCCGACGAGGTAGATCCAGAGGGCGGACATGTCGCCGCCCACCAGCGCGGAGCCGATGGAGCGGGCCGGGTTCACGGACGCGCCGGACAGCGTGGCGGTGGCGAAGTGGATGGCCACGAGGGTGAGCGGGATCACGAGGCCGGCGATGTTGCCGGCACGCTTGGTCACGGTCAGGATCACCGCGAGGAAGGCCGCGGTGGCCAGGACCTCGATGATCAGCGCGCCGGTGGCCGTGGTGGTGGCGCCCGGGGCGGTGATGCCGGCCCTGACGGCGTCCTGGCTCACGGTGGCCATCACGACCACGCCGGCGCCGATGGCGCCAACGACCTGGGCGACGATGTAGCCCACCGCGTCAACGATGGACGTGCGGCCGTCGAGGACCATGGCCACGGTGACCGCCGGGTTGTAGTGGCCGCCGCTGATGTGGCCGAAGGCGAAGATGGCGGCGAGCAGGCCGAAGCCGAAGGAGAAGGGGACGACCAGCAGGCCGCCCACCGCGCCGCTCGTGGCGCCGAACGCCGCGACCGACAGGTAGCCGATGGTGAAGAACAGGAACGTGCCGAGCAGCTCGGCGGCGTACTTCTTGACGCTCATGGCTTGGAACAGACCTCCCAGATGTGGAGCGCGCGCCCTCCCAGGTCCGCGCGCGGACGCGGCGGAAGTATGCGGTGGCCCGCGGGAGATCGGCAAGGTGCGCCGCCCCGCGACCGCGGTGGCTCCCGGTGGCCGCCTCGGGCGGGCCGGCGTCAGGGGATCGGCGTCAGGGGATCGGCGTCGTGGTGAAGCAGTTGCTCAGCAGCGCCCGCGTGCCAAGCGGCCGGCGGGCGTTGTAGACGGCACGGAAGACATCCCCGGAGACCGTCTTCGTGCCGGCGGAGCCACGGATCACCACCTGGTACAGGCGTCCGGAGACGCCGCGCCGGCGCAGATCGAGGGAGGTCACGGTGCCAACGCTCGTGCGCGGATCCGCGCCCAGCATCGCCGAGAGCTGTGCGTTCGCAAGGGCGCTCGTGGTCCAGCCGTAGTACATGGCACCGCCGTCGTACGGGATGCCGAACTCGTTGCGGTCCACGATGCCCCGCAGGTACGCCACCGGCGTCCCGGGCGCCCCCGTGCTCGTGGTGAAGGCGTACTCGTTGTTCTCGGTGGCCCCGCCGCCCGTGGAGAAGAAGAACGCGTTGACCACCGTGGTCCCCACCTTGATGACGAGACCGGGCTCCGCCGCGATCAGCGCGTCCGTGGCGGGCCGCTCCGCCTCCACGCCGCGGTAGACCTGGGATCGCGTGTCGTCGTAGACGTCGAAGGCGCCGGTGAGCGGGTGCAGGTGGCGCACCGCGTAGCTCCGCGCGGCGACGACCTGGGCGCGGAGCGCCTCCTTCGGCCAGGTGACCGGCATCTCCACGGGCGCCACGCCGCGGATGTAGTCGTCCAGTCCCAGCGTGTTCACGACGCTCACGGACGCGGTGCCCAGGATCAGCGTGAGCGTGCCGCGGTACGTGTCATAGGTAGAGGGCTTGGAGACCAGCTGCAGCTGCGAGGCGGGCTCAAGGGGCGTGATCACGGGTCTGCCCCTGATCCTCGTGTCGGGGACCACCTCGGTCCCGTCGGGCAGGGTCACGCGGACGTGCCACGTGGTGATGGTCACGCCGTCCACGGTGGTGGTGGTCCGCCAGGTCCGTGCGGTGGCGGTTGCCGGGAGGACGGCGTCAATGCCGGAGATGGACCACGTCCCGCCGAGGCCCGTGACCACGAGCGGCGCCGTTGAGCGGGCCGGGTAGGCGGTCATCAGCAGGACGCGGACGGCGCGTGTGCTGCTGACGTGGCCCGGGAGCGCACCTCTGAAGTAGGCGGCGAGGATCTGCTCTGCCGTCTGGCCGGCGGCGGCTCGGCCCTTCGCACCGTACTGGCTCATCCCAACGCCGTGGCCGTAGCCGCGCCCGTAGAACGTGACGGAGGCGCCCACGGGGCTCACGGAAGTGGGCCACACCGGGGTGGGCCAGGGCGTGGGGGTGGGCGTGGGAACCGGCGTGGGCGTGGGAACCGGCGTCGCCGTGGGATCCGGCGTGGGGGTGGCGTCCGGATCCGGCGTGGGGGTGGGCGTAGGGGTGGGCACCACATCCGGCGGCGGGCTGGGCGTGGGCGATGGGGTGGGGCTGGGCGTGGGGACGGCGACCACCGGGGCCGCCTCGGGCGCCGGGCCGGGCGTGGGGTCCGGGGACGCGGCGGGCGTGGGATCGGCTGTGGCCTGGGCAGCCAAGGGATCGGCCTGCGTCTGCGTCCACGCCGCTGCGGTGGGCACCGTCACGGCGGCGTGGACGATGGACGTGGGGGCGGCGGGCGTCACGGCGGTGACCACGGCGAGCAGGCCCGGCAGCAGCCAGCGGAGGACTGCGGCGGACGCGTGCATCGGGGATCCTCGTCCAGTGATGCGCATGCTCCAGAGGATGGGGTTGACGGGCCGCACCGGCCATGGCCCGGCCGGGCCATGCGGGCATAGGACCCGGGTACCAGTCTGCCACTGCCGCTGGTAGGTTGACGCCACCATGCGCATCTACCTTGGACATGGGGCGGCGGGCTCGGTTGCGACGATGGAGCCCTGGATCGCGGGCCTGCGTGACCGTGGTCTCGAGGCGCACGCCCTCACGCTGCCGCGCGGCACGGCGGAGCGGGCGATCGCGGCCTTCGAGGCGCAGGTGCCGGACGGTGACGACGTGGTGGTGGGCGGGCACTCGTTCGGCGGGAGGGTTGCGTCGCTCTCGGCCGCCGGCGTCGTGGGGGATGGCTCCGCGCGCCGGCCCCGGCGGTACCGGGCCCTGGTCTGCCTCTCGTATCCGCTCCACCGGCCCGGGGCACCGGAGACCGCCGGGGCGCGTACGGCGCACTGGCCTCGGCTGGCGCTGCCCGCGTTGCTGCTCTCCGGGACCAGGGATCCGTTCGCCCGCCTGGACCTGCTGGAGGCGGCGTTGCCGATGCTGCCGCAGGGGCGGCTGGTCCGGTACGAGCGCCGGGGCCACGCACTTCTGCCGGTTCGCGAGCTCGTGTTGGACGAGGTGGCGGCCTTCCTTCGCTCCATGGGCGACACATAAGCGGCAGGTAAGCGCCACCTAAGCCGGCCCTAAGCGGCGTCCGGGAGAATGCCTGCATGACGACCGACGAGACGATCCACCGCTGCACGTGGGCGATGGGGCCAGACCCCGCCTACCGTGCGTATCACGACGAGGAGTGGGGCGTGCCCCTCCGCGATGAGCGGCGCATGTTCGAGATGCTGACCCTCGAGGGCGCCCAGGCGGGTCTCTCGTGGTCCACGGTCCTGCGCCGGCGGGAGGGCTACCGGGCGGCCTTCGCCGGGTTCGACCCCGCAGTGGTGGCGGCCTATGGTCCCGAGGATCACGAGCGCCTGCTCGCAGACCCAGGGATCATCCGGAACCGCGCGAAGGTGGCCTCCACCATCGGGAACGCCCAAGCCGTGCTCGTGCTGCATGCGGCTGGGCTGACGCTCGTGGACCACCTCTGGTCCTTCGTCGGAGGCCGGCCCATGGTCAACCGCTTCGAGCACCTGGAGGAGATCCCGTCCGAGTCGCCGGAGTCCAGGGCCATGAGCCGTGACCTCCTGGCGCGAGGGTTCCGCTTCGCCGGCCCCACCATCTGCTATGCCCTGATGCAGGCGACGGGCATGGTGAACGACCACGAGACCACCTGTCCGCGCTGGGCGGAGGTGCAGCGCACCGCCTGATGGCGGGGGTTCCCCGCCCGGGTAGACTCGTGGCACCGTGAGCCATGAGGGTGGGAGATCCCGTGACTGAGGCGGCCGGCGCGTCCGGCGGTGAGGCCGTGCCCGGGGGGCTCTCCAGCGCGGAGGACGCGCTCCTGTACCGGGCGGCGGACGAGGCGTCACGCCTGCTGGACGCGGACGGTGCGTACGTCTACGCCCATGACCCGGCAACTGGAATGCTCTGGTACCGCATCGATGCAGGGCTGGACCCCGCTGCGTTCGGGGGTCTGGCACGGCCCCAGCGGATCCCCGTGGGCGTGGGCGTGGTGGGCAAGGCGGTCGCCGAGCGCCGCGTCGTTGTCACCGAGGACTACGCGACGGATGCCGGAATCGAGCACGGGGACGTCCCGGACCGCTTCGTGCGCTCGCTCGGCCTCCGGTCCATGGTGGCGGCACCCATCATCACGGGTGACGCGGTGTACGGTGCGCTCGGTGTCTTCTCGTCACGCCCGGATGCCTTCAGCGCACCGCACGTCGCACTCGTGCGGGCGCTCGCGGACCATGCAGGGGCCAGCATCGCCAACGCCCGTCTCATCGAGGAGCTTGACCGGTCACGCGCCGCGCTCGCGCACCAGGCGGAGCTGGAGCGCTCCCTGCGCGAGCTTGGCACGGCCATGGCAGCCGCCCCGGACCCGGAGGGCGTCGTCCAGCGCGTGATCGAAGAGGCGCTTCGGCTGGTCGGTGGAGACGGTGCGCGCATCGACATCCTGGACCGAGAGGAGCGGGTTCTCAAGGGCGTCTACGTGGCGGGCGAGGAGGCGGTCATCCGCAACGACTGGCCGTACGACGCGGGTGACCGGCTGGAGGTGGGCATCTCCGGGCGCGCCGTGGTGGATGGGCGGACGTTCATCACCGCCGACTACCTGGAGGATCCGCTGTTCGTGCACGGCCCGGGTCCGGACGGCTACGTGAAGACCAAGGGAATCCGCGGCGCCATCTCCACGCCGCTCGTGGCGGACGAGGGCCGCTTCGGCGCCCTCACGGTCTGGTCCACCCGGCCGGACGCGTTCGACGAGGAGCATGCGGCCATCCTCGAGACCATCGCGGGGCAGGCGTCCGTGGCGCTTGCACGGGCACGCCTGATCGACGAGCTGGGCCGCTGGCGCGAGGAGCTGGCCGCGTCGGAGGCCCGCTACCGGTTCCTCGTGGAGAACTCCCCTGACATCATCTACTCCACGGACGCCGAGGGTGTGATCACGTTCTTCTCCGGCGCAGTGGAGCAGCGCCTGGGCTGGGAGCCATCCGAGGTGGTGGGGCGTCACTTCTCCGATATCGTTCGCACGGAGGGGCGCGCGCCGCGCGGTGTCCGATTCAACGAGATGGCCACGAGCGGGCGAGCCGTCACGATGAGCCGGATGGAGCTCATTGCCCGTGATGGCCGGCTTGTCCCGTACGAGGTCTCCGCCTCGCCCATGCGAACCGACGGTCACTTCTCGGGCATCGTGGGTGCCGCCCGCGACATCGAGGACCGCGAGCGCCTCGAGCGTGAGCTGCGCAGCTCGGAGGCGCGGTACCGGTACCTCGTGCAGTCGTCCCCGGACCTCATCTGGATGACCGACGC
>CAIYZX010000510.1 GCA_903930745.1 uncultured Chloroflexota bacterium
GAACCGGCGGGTCAGCGCCTCCAGCTCGCGGCGCGACAGCTTGCTGGGATCCACCACCACGCCGCCCTTGCCACCGCCGTACGGGATGCCCACCACGGCGCACTTCCAGGTCATCCACATGGCGAGGGCCTTCACCTCGTCCAGCGTGACGCCCTGGTGGTACCGGATGCCGCCCTTGGCCGGGCCACGGCCCACGTTGTGCTGGACGCGGTAGCCCTCGAAGACCTTCACGGTGCCGTCGTCCAGGTGGACGGGGAACGTCACGATCAGCGCGCGGCGCGGCTCGCGCATGACGGCGCGCAGGCCCGGGTCCAGGCCCAGGCGGTCGGCGGCAAGATCGAACTGCAGCTGGGCCATCACCCAGGGGTTGGGGGTGTCAACCGCGGTGGCGGCGTCGGACATCGGGATCTCCAGTCTGGCGGGCAGGGCGACAGTGGGGCGCTTGGGGCGCTGGGGACGCTGGCTGGCAGTCGCGGAGACCGCACAGGGAACTGCGATGTGGCAATCCAGCGGCAATGGTGACGCATTGACACCGCGACCAAGCGGCCGAAGGACCCGCTTCCCCCGGACCTAGGTCACGTGAGCCCGCCGCCAGCCCGGCAAGCTGGCCAGGTGGAGGTCATGCCGATGGATCCAGCGCAACGACCCCCGTCGCCCCAACGTCCCGGAGGTTCCGGGTCACAAGCGTCATGTTGTGCACGAGCGCTGTCGCCGCCAGGAGGCCATCCACGGTCGGGACCGGGTCTGGCACGTTGAGCCGCCCCCAGCGGTCGGCGACGGCCGCGTCCACCGGCAGCACCCGGTCGCCGAAGTCATCGACCAGCCGCCGGAGCCACCCGTCGAGGACATCGGCACCCGCCGGGTCACGTCGTCGCAACAGCTCGATGCCACGGCGGATCTCACCCACGACCAGCACGCTCGTGTACAGCTCCTCCGCCCTGGCGGCGTCGAACCACGCACGCGTTCCGGCATCCGCCCTGGTGCCCTTGCGCAGCTCCGAGAGGATGTTGGTGTCAACGAGCCAGCTCACGGGATGTCCCGCGGCAGGTCGCGCACCGGCAGCAGCTCGTCGTCCCGGATCACATCCGGCATGGCGCCGAGCAGCGTCTTGAACGCGGCAGCACCGGCGTCCAGGCCCAGGGCCTGCCGCAGGATCTCCCGATGCTCTGCCTCGGCGGAACGGCCGTGCTCTGCAGCACGCATGCGCAGCGCCCGCACCACCGCGGGATCCAAGTTCCGGACGATCAGCTGGCTCATGGCGGCAGTCACTCCGGTCGAACTCCATGTGCTATCAATGCTATCACTGCGCAGGTGAACGGAGGCCCGCGCGCCGACGGCACATCGTGAGGCTCGCCGCTTTGCCGCCGATTATGCGATCGGGACTGGGGTTCCTGACTTCACCGGGGGTGCGGTAGACTCCCGGCACAGGTCGCTGCTGCGAGGCCCTTGGAGGGCGCCCGGTGCTGAGCCGGGAGGAACGGGTTCGAATCCCGGCGCTGCAGCCAACTCCGCCAGGGAGTGTGGTGCGCCTCTCGCGTGAAGCGGCTCCTCCCCCGCCGGTAGCAGGAGCCCGCGCATGACAGCAGACACCACCCCGTCCCCCGCCCCGGAGCGGCTGGACTTCATCCGCGAGATCGTGGCTGCGGACATCGCCGCCGGGCGCATCTCCACGCCCATCACGCGCTTCCCGCCGGAGCCCAACGGCTACCTGCACATCGGCCATGCCAAGAGCATCTGCCTCAACTTCGGCATCGCCAACGAGTTCGGCGGCCAGTGCAACCTCCGCTTCGACGACACCAACCCGGTGAAGGAGGAGCAGGAGTACATCGACGCCATCGAGGCGGACGTCCGCTGGCTGGGCTTCGACTGGGGCGAGAACCTCTTCCACGCTTCGGACTACTTCGAGCAGCTCTATGCGTGGGCCGTCAGCCTCATCGAGCGCGGCCTCGCCTTCGTGGACGACCAGACCGCGGACGAGATCCGCGAGACCCGCGGCACCCTCACGGAGCCCGGCGTCAACTCGCCGTTCCGCGACCGGTCCGTGGCTGAGAACCTGGACCTGTTCGCGCGGATGCGCGCGGGCGAGTTCCCCAACGGCGCCCGGGTCCTGCGCGCCCGCATCGACATGGCCAGCCCCAACATCAACCTGCGTGACCCAGTCCTGTACCGGATCGTGCACGCCAGCCACCCGCGCACGGGCGACGCCTGGTGCATCTACCCCACGTACGACTACGCGCACGGCCAGTCCGATGCGATCGAGGGCGTCACGCACTCCATCTGCACCCTGGAGTTCGACGTCCACCGGCCGCTGTACGACTGGCTCATCGAGCACCTCCCGGTGCCGCACACGCCGCACCAGTACGAGTTCGCGCGCCTGAACCTGACCTACACCGTCCTGTCCAAGCGCTTCCTGCTCAAGCTGGTGAACGACGGCCGCGTCCGCGGCTGGGACGACCCGCGCATGCCCACGATCGCGGGCGTCCGACGGCGCGGCTTCCCGGCCGAGGGCCTGCGGGACTTCGCGTCCATGATCGGCGTGGCGAAGGCGGACTCCGTCATCGAGTACGGGCAGCTGGAGTACGCGGTGCGCCAGGTCCTCAACCGGACCTCGGCACGGCGCTTTGGCGTGCTGGATCCGGTCAGGGTGGTCATCGAGAACTTCCCCGCGGACGCCGTTGAGACGATGGACGTGGTGAACAACCCGGAGGACCCGTCTGCCGGCACGCGGCCCGTGGCGTTCACGCGCGAGCTGTGGATCGAGCGCGAGGACTTCATGGAGGAGCCGGCGCCCAAGTTCTTCCGCCTGGCCCCGGGCCGCGAGGTGCGCCTCCGGAACGCCTTCTTCATCACCTGCACGGGCGTGGTGAAGGACGCGGACGGCCGGATCACGGAGCTTCGGGCGACGTACGACCCGGCCACGCGCGGCGGCGACTCGCCGGACGGGCGGCGGCCGAAGGCCACGCTCCACTGGGTCTCCGCTGCGCACGCGGTGGACGCGGAGGTCCGCCTCTACGACCACCTCTTCACGCGGCCTGACCCGGGCGCTGACGGCGATCTCTTCGCGGATCTCAACCCGGCGTCCGAGGTGGTGATCCGCGGCGCCAAGGTGGAGCCCGCGCTGGCCGATGCCCCCGTGGGCGAGACGGTCCAGTTCGAGCGCCTGGGCTACTTCTGCGCGGACCCGGACGCCCGTCCCGGGTCGCCGGTC
>CAIYZX010000511.1 GCA_903930745.1 uncultured Chloroflexota bacterium
CGCCGGCCGCCGCTTCTACCCCATCCAGGTGGCGGAGAAGGGCCTGGAGCAGCTCCGGATCCTCGTCCACGGCACGTGGGGCCACGGCTCCATGCCGCGCGACGACAACGCCGCGGTCCGTGCCGCCACCGTCGTCACGCGACTGGCCACCCCCGGTGAGCCCCGACTCACCGCCCCCATGCGCGCGTTCCTGGACGGCATCGCCGCCGCGGTGCCCCCGGACGCCGCCCGTCTCATCACGGCCATCACCGCCGCAGACGGGGACCCCAAGCGCGCCGAGGCCGCACTCGCCTCGCTCTGCGACCCCATGTACGCCCGCGCGATCCGCGCCCTCCTGCGCGACTCCATCAGCCCGGACGTGATCCACGCTGGCGTCAAGGTGAACATCATCCCGGGCGAGGCCGTGCTGGAGGTGGACTGCCGAACCCTGCCGGGGACGACGCACGACGACGTGATCGAGGAGATCCGCGCCCGCATGGGCGACCTCGCCGAGCACTGCGAGATCGAGACGATCTTCAGCGCCCCGGCCGTGGAGGCCCCCACGGACACCGAGCTGTTCCGGCTCATGTGCGACGTGGTCCGCGCCCACGACCCGGAGGGCATCCCGCTGCCGGTGATCGCGCCCTTCTCCACCGATGCCAAGTCCGCCGCCCGCCTTGGCGTCCCCACCTACGGCTTCTCGCCCCTGCGCCTGGAGCCCGGGGAGCGGTTCCTGGAGCGCTTCCACGGCGTGGACGAGCGCGTTGGCCTGGACGCGCTCCGCTGGGGCCTCCCGGTCCTCTACGACGTGACCTGCGCCTACTGCGAGTAACCCCTCGGCGGCCGGGGGTCCTTCACGAGCCTGCCTCAAGTGGCGTCACCGAGTGGACGACATTGGCTGCCCGGTCGAGCTCGATCTCCACCTGCTGGTCGCCCTCGCCGGTGCCGTGGCTGTATCGGAGCAGGAAGGCGTCGCCGGCGGCGGGCTCGGGCAACCAGCTCACCAGGCGAAGCGATCGGTCACCGATCTCGTTCGGCACAAGCGCCCGAACCGCAGCATCCACCTCGTCCCAGCGCGCCGCCGGAAACCCGATCAGGACGAGGAGCGCATCCCTGACCTCTCGGGTGGCCATCGCAAGGGTCAGGTGCACCTCGTCGGTGGACATGGCCGCGAAGGCCGGCTCGCCGACAACACTGATCGTGCAGGTGACCGCAGCCTCGTCGCACTCGCCGGTGATCCGAATCTGGCGATACGGCTGCCCGTCGTATGTCCACACCCTGCTCGCCACGATGTCGGCCACCCATCGCTCGCGCAACGGCGCCGGCAAGCTCTGGGTCCACCTCAGGATGTCGCCGGGCGTATAGGGGCGTCCGTGTTCGGCCTCGGGCGCCCCTGCCGATGGCCCGAGCGTCTCAGCAGCCACTCGAGCCGTGCCAGTTGGAGCCGCTGTGACGTCGGGCTGAACAGGTGCCCGCGTGTCCTTCGGTTCTGAGCCGCACCCGAACAGGGTCAAAGCGGCAACGACCACGCACAGCAGGAGACGGCAAGGCATTCGAGTCCCTCCACTCAAGCGCCGCCCTCCCCACGATCCTCACGCCCATGGCGACACCCGGAGTGTCGGGGGGCACCAGGCGCCATGAGTGCCAATGGTCACGTTCATCCGCTGTGGGTGGCGTCCGTCGTGGCCGCCAGGCCTCGCAAGGCTCTCGGGCAAGTCGGTGAGCGACTCGGCCCATCGAGGGTTGAGGGCGTCCGAAAGCCTCGGATCCCTGCCGATGGACGCCGGTCTGGACCGCGTCGTATCGCTGGATGGCACCGTCGTATCGCTGGATGGCACCGTGGCGCGAGTCGCCTGGCGACTGTGCCGAGAGTGCGGCGATGCAGGGGCTGCCGTCGGCTTCACCGTCAAACGGCTCGGGGTGCCTGGGTGCCCGCTGGCCCGCGTTGCCTCGGGTCGCAGGTCACGCGGCCGCCTCATTCACCGCTGGATGATGCGAACACCCGACCTGCAGCGCTGGCCCCCGAAACGGTCACCCTGGTGACGAGGCACGAGGACTGGGCGCCAATCTCATTCCTTGGTGAATGAGGCGGGCGAAACCGTTGCCACGGGCGATCACGGCGGGACTGCACAGGGCGACCGCGCCGGGCGGAGGTTCAGCCGTCGCCGCGGAGAAGGCGCTGGCGGCGGGAGAGGCGGGTGGTGGTGAGCGCGGCCACGCTCATGGCGACGAGGGCGCGCTCCGAGCGGGGCATCGGCCGGACGAGCGCCAGGAACTGCTCCGCGCGGGCCCGGTCCACGATCCGCAGGACCGCCTGGCCGCGGGCCGTGAGCCAGACGGAGCGCTGGCGGGCGTCGTCCTCCTCCACGCGCCGTTCCACCAGGCGCCGCTTCACGAGGCCGTCAACGAGGCGCGACGTGGCGGACGGCGAGCGGCCGATGGCCTCGGCGAGATCCGCGATCGTGGTGGTGGCGCCCTCCGCCAGGACATAGAGGGCGGCGAGCTGCGTGAACCCGATGTTCAGCTCGCCCAGCTGCCCCGCAAACCCGATCACCAGCTCCCGCCAGAGCGACCGGCCCATCGCCACCCGCTCCGTGATCTGCCGGACGTTCTGGATCCGCGTGCCGGCGGCGACC
>CAIYZX010000512.1 GCA_903930745.1 uncultured Chloroflexota bacterium
CCGCTGATGCGGCAGCTCCGCGATGATGGGCGCTACACGGTGGCCCAGTTCGCGCAGGCCATCGGCGCCATCCACTACGGCAACCTTCGCCGCCGCCTCGCCGCAGGAGCAACCGCATGACGTCCCCGTCCCAGGCTCCCTTCCGTGTTGGCGTGCTTGGCGCCGGGATGATCTCCACGATCTGGTACGGGTACCTGCCGGACCTGCACAAGGTCCGCGATGCGGTGACCGTGGTGGGCATCGCCAACCGGACGCTGGCGAAGGCACAGGCCGTGGCGGAGACGTACGGCATCGAGCATGCCGTTGCGTCGCTGGACGAGCTCCTGGCGCTGGACGTGGAGGCCGTGGTGAACCTCCTGCCCGGTCCGGACCACTTCGAGGCGTCCATGCGGATCCTGGAGTCCGGCCGGCACCTGGTCACCGAGAAGCCCATCACCTCCACGATCGCGGAGGCGGACGAGCTGCTGGCCCTCGCCGAGGCGCGCGGGCTGCACATCGTGACCGCGCCCGCGGACATGCTGGCGGACGAGTGGGCACGGGCCCGCGATCTCGTGGCCAGGGGCGCCATCGGCAAGGTGGCCTTCGCGCGCGTCCAGTCCTCGCACGCCGGCGCCGCCGGACTCTCGTGGCCCGTGGACCCGTCGCAGTTCTACCAGGAGGGCGTTGGCGCGCTGCTGGACCTCGCGGTGTACGGGCTCACGCGCGCCACGGGCGTGCTTGGCCCCGCGCGCCGGGTGATGGCGATGTCCGGGATCACGGTCCCGGAGCGCGTCGCCCGCGGTGGCCCGTTCGATGGCATGCGCATCCCCGTCTCCGCGCCGGACAACAACCTCGTGCTGCTGGACTTCGGCGATGCGACCTTCGCGGTGATCGACGGGACGTTCAACGTGGTGGCGTCCCGCGCGCCGGAGATGGAGCTGTACGGCCTGGAGGGGTCCATGATCGTGAACCCCGCGGACAAGACCGCGCCCCCGGTGGAGATCTACCGGCTGAACGCGGCCCCGGGCGTGGCCGGCTGGATCCGCCCGCAGGAGTACCAGATCTTCCCCACGGGCTCCAACCGGTTCGCGGAGCTCAAGCGGGGCGTGCTCATCGAGCACCTGGCGCAGTGCGTCCGCACCGGGACCCGCCCCGTGGCGTCCGGCGCGCATGCCCGCCACGTGCTGGAGCTGATGCTCGCCGCGCAGCAGAGCGCCCGGGACGGCGTGGCGGTGGACGTCACCAGCACGTTCTGATGGGGTCCGATCCGGTCTCGCCGCCGTCTGTCCCGCCGTCGCCCGGTTCGTCGTCCGGTTTGGGCGCCTCGGCCATCACGCTCGTCATCGGTGATGCCCGGCTGGACGTGGATGCCGTCGTCTTCGACTTCGATGGCGTCCTCGCAGACTCCGTTGGCAGCTCGGACCGGACGTGGCGTGTCTGGGCGGAGCGCCTTGGCCTGGACCCGGACGCGGTTGCCGCCGAGGCCCACGGCCGATCCGCCTGGGCCAGCACGGTCGCATGGATACCGGAGGCAGAGGTGCCCGCGGCCTTCGCGCTCATCGGCGAGCTGGAGCTGGGCGACGCCGGCACGGTCCGCTCCATCCCCGGCGCCGTTCGCCTGACCGCGGAGCTGCCGCCGGACCGGTGGGGGATCGTCACCTCCGCCACCCGCGCGCTCTTCGAGGCCCGCTCCGCGGTGGCCGGCATCGCGCACCCGTCGCTTGTCATCACCGCGGACGACGTCCGGACCAGCAAGCCCAACCCGGAGGGCTACGCCACCGCGATCCGCAGCCTTGGCGTGGACCCGGCCCGCGTGGTGGTCTTCGAGGACACGGCGTCCGGCATCGCCGCCGCGCGTGCCGCGGGCGTTGGCCACGTGGTCCGCGTTGGCCCCGGCGAGCCCGCCCATGGCGAGGACCTGGTGGTCCCGCACCTGGAGCCCGTCCACCGCCTCCGCTGACCACCCGGTCGCGCCCGGACAGTCCACCGTTTCCGCGCCCTCAACCCCGCCCACGGAAGCCTCGTTCCTGTCACCTACGACCCTGGGGCGTGGTACGCAGCGCGGAAGCCC
>CAIYZX010000513.1 GCA_903930745.1 uncultured Chloroflexota bacterium
ACGATCACCACCCCGGTGTAGCGTGACGGTTGCGCGGTTGCGCGGCACACCGCGCCCAAGGTCAGGGTACTCCCGCATGACCGCAAGGCAATGGATAACCCGCTGTGGGAAAGGGTGCCGTCTGGCGTAGGACAAAGGGAACCACCTGGCCGCATCGGTTGGGCCCATCCGGCCGGCAGCGCGGACCGAACTCGGTGTCACACGGCGGCACAGCCCACGGAGGAGGAGAGAACCGGCATGTCCAGCGAACCCGCGCCCACGGTCACGCACGAGGCACGTCGCGAGGCCACGAAGGCCGTCGTCGTCATCCTGCCGGTCGTGGTGCTCCTCGCCGCGGGTCTCGCCATTGCCGGTGGCTCCGGCGGTGCAACGGTGGGTGGTGCCGCCGGGGGCATCGGCGTCTTCGCCCTCTGCGTCGCCCTCGCGTTCATCGTCCAGTGGATCGCCTACGTCCCGGCGTACCTGCGCCAGACGGAGACCTTCTACGACCTCACGGGTGCGCTCACCCACATCGGCATCGTGGTCCTCGCGTTCCTCCTCACGCCCAACCCGGACGTCCGGTCCATCGTCCTCACCGCGATGGTGGTCCTGTGGGCCGCCCGCCTTGGCACCTTCCTGGTCACGCGCATCCGCAAGGCCGGCCACGACGACCGCTTCGACGTCATCAAGCCCAACGCGCCCCGCTTCCTGGTCGCGTGGACCCTCCAGGGGCTCTGGATCGCGATGACCCAGGCCGCGGCGCTCGCCGCCATCACCGGCACCACGCGCGCCCCCATCGACGTTGTCACCATCGTGGGCCTCGTCCTCTGGCTCGCGGGCTTCGGCATGGAGGTGGTGGCCGATGCGCAGAAGCGCGCCTTCTCCGCCGATCCCGCCAACAGGGGACGCTTCATCGGCACGGGCCTCTGGGCCTGGAGCCGGCACCCGAACTACGCGGGCGAGATCCTGCTCTGGGCTGGCATCGCGCTGATCGCGCTGCCGGTGCTGAGCGGGCTGCAGCTCGTGACGCTGGTCTCGCCGGTCTTCGTGGCCCTGCTGCTGATCAAGGTGAGCGGCGTGCCCATGCTGGAGGCCAAGGCGGACAAGCGCTGGGGCGGCCAGCCGGACTACGAGGCATACAAGGCGAGGACACCGGTCCTCATCCCACGCCCGCCCCGCGGCTGACGGCACGCTCCGTGGTGCAATCGCGACGGCCCCGCGTTCCGGGGTACCACGCCATAGGTGCCAAACACATATACTGGCGCCCAGACAGCCGATGTGTACCCCGGCAGGCCAGCGTCCGGGTGCCGATACCGCCCGGGCTGGCCAGGAGTCACGTCAACCATGTCCAGCGCTGAAGCACCGGCTCCGGCGGCTATGCCGGATCTCGCCGGGCCCGCCGTCCGCGTCGCCGTCCTGCTGCCGCTGCGGCTCTTCCTCGGCATCACGTACCTGTATGCGGGCGCGGTGAAGCTGCTGGACCCGCACTTCCTCCTCGCCGGGGACCCGTTCTCCGTGGCGGCGCAGATGGAGGGGTACGCGCGATCCTCGCCGCTGGGCGGGCTCATCACGGCCGCGTTGCCCATGGCCGCCACCATCGGCATGCTCATCGCGCTCGCCGAGCTGGCCATCGGCCTTGGCCTGCTCTCCGGTCTCGCGTACCGGTTGGCCGCCGTGGCCGGCTTCGCCCTCTCCATCCTGTTCTGGCTCGTGGCGTCGTGGTCCGTGACGCCGTACTTCTTCAGCCCGGACCTGCCGTACGCCGCAGGCTTCCTGACGCTTGCGCTCGCCGGCCACGGTGGACGATGGGTGCTGGGGCTCGCCCGCCCGAAGGCCGCGCCCGCCCCCGCCGACGCCCCCGATGCCCCCGATGCCCCCGATGCCCCCGATGCCCCCGATGCCCCCGATGCCCCCGTCTCCACCATGCGCCGTGACCTGGTCGGCGTTGGGGTCCTCGCGCTCCTCACCGGGCTGGTGGCCGGGCTGACGTCCGCCGCCGCCGCACTCGGCAGGTCAACGCCGTCAGGGCCTTCGCCCACCACCGCGCCGGCCACCGCGGCACCGGCGACCCCCGCGCCCACCGCAGCCTCGGCGACCCCCGCCCCCGCCACGGCGGCGCCCGCGACCGCGGCACCGGCCACGCCCGCTCCAGCCACCGCTGCACCGCCCACCGCCGCCCCGGCGACGCCGGCCGCCGGTCTCGCGGGCCCCAGGATCGGCAACGTCGCGGACTTCGCCTCCAGTCAGGGCGTGGCGATCACCGTCCCGTTCGAGGCCCCGTTTGCCCTCGGCCCCGGCAACCCCGGGATCATGGTCCAGCTGCCGGACCAGCGCGTGGTCGCGTTCTCCGCCGTCTGCACGCACGGCCGGTGCACGGTCGCCCTGGACCCGTCAACGGGCTCGCTGCTGTGCCCGTGCCACCTTGGCGCCTTCGACCCGGCGAACCACGCCACCGTGGTCTCCGGCCCACCGCCGCTGCCGCTTCCCGAGATGACGGTGGCGGTGGACCCGGCCACGGGCGACGTGCACGCGATCTTCGGCTGAGCCACCGCGGGTCACCGCGAGTACGATCCCGCCATGGACGCACGTGCCCGCCGGTTCCCGGTCGTCGACGGCAGATCGCTCCTTGGGCGCACCTACCGGCTGCCCGCAGACCTCCCCGGCGAGCGGACGCTGGCCGTCATCGCCTTCCAGCAGTGGCACCAGGCACGCGTGGACCGGTGGATCGCACGGGCCGCCGCGTCCGGGATCCCCTCGACGCTGGTGGGCGTGACCGGCCGCCTGCCGCTCGCGGTGGTGGAGCTGCCGGTCCTCGCAACCGGGTGGCGGCTTGTCCGGGGCGCGATCGATGGGGGGATGGCGGCCGGCATCGGCGATCCTGACATCCTCTCGCGGACCATCACGGTCTACACGTCCGTGCGGCGGTTCCGGGCGCCCCTGGGGATCCCGGACAGCCGGGACGTGGTTGCCGCGGTGGTGACGCCCGGCGGTGCGGTCCTGGCGATGGCGACCGGCGAGGTGGACGAGGGCTGGGCGCTCATCGCCCCGGCGCTTGCAGACGCCGGGCCCGGTGCATCGGCCGACGAAGCGCGTGGCGCGGGCCAGGCGTAGGACGCTGCTGACGCCGGTTCTGCCGTTGCGAGGGGTGACCACGGTCGCCTGAACCCGGACCATGCGTGGACGCACGCAAGCCCAGCGCGTGCACCCGCGCCCCATCCCCTGCCCGGAGCCCCATCGTGCATTCCCACCCTCGCCGCCTGCGGCGCGTGGCGTCCGCTGTCGCCCTGATCGCGGCCCTTCTTCCTGCGGGACCCGTCGCCCTGCCGGTCCTGGCCGTGGATCCGAATCCCTGTGCCCTTGGCGGCACCGGCGTGGAGGGGGATCCCTTCCAGGTGGCCACCGAGGCGAACCTGGTCTGCGTCCGTGACACGGCCGCGTACTGGGCGGCACGGCTGGTCCAGACCGCGGACGTCGCGCTGACGGCGCCCTGGACCAGCGGCATCGGCAGCGCGGCCACGCCGTTCAGCGGAATGTACGACGGTGGTGGCCACGCGGTGACGGGTCTCGCCATCACGGCCGTGAACCCCACCGGCTCCATCGGCTTCGTCGACTACCTGGGATCCGGCACCGTCGCGAACCTGTCTGTCTCCGGGAGCGTGACCGCGTCGAAGACGGTGCTCGCGAATGTGGGCGGGCTGATCGGCGAGGGCGGGGGCGGTGCCGTCTCCAACGTGACCCTGGATGTTGACGTCACGGTCACGGCCACCGGCTCGGCCTCTGCGATCGGCGGGTTCGCGGGCTCCTGGATCGGCGCCTGGGGAGCGCCGGCCGACGTGACGTCCAGCGGCGATGTCCAGGTGACCGCCAGCGCGGGCTCCGTCAGCGGGGTGGGTGGCCTCATCGGCCAGGCGATGGACGGGTCCATGACCCACGTGACCGCCCACGGGGCGGTGACCGTGACGGCAGGCCAGCCGGACGTCGCCGGCACGTCCAGCGCGGCGCACGTCGGCGGCCTCGTGGGGTATGCGTACCAGGTCACCATCACGCAGGGCGTCGCGGATGGCGGCGTGACCGTGGCGGCAACCGCGGCGACGCCCGCCTCGGCGTCGGTTGACTACGTCGGCGGGATCGTCGGGTACGCCCAGGAGGCCACCTTGGACGATGCCCGGTCCACTGGCCTGGTCTCCGTGGACGGCACGGGCGACATCACGGCCACGGGCGGCGTGGCGGGCGGCGCGCTCTCCTCCACGATCACCGCGAGTCGCTCCGCCGCGGACGTGGCGGTGGCCTCGTCCTTCGGGGCGGCGAGCAGTGTCGGCGGGCTCGCGGGCGCGCAGGCGGGCGGCACCGTCCTGCGCTCCAGCGCCTCCGGCATGGTCTCGTTGGCCGCGGCCGCCGCCGGCGACATCGCCGGCGGCCTCATCGGCTTCGCAAGCAGCAACGCCTACATCCGGGACGTGTACGCCACCGGCGATGTCGCCACCACCGGCGGCCAGTACATCGGCGGCCTCGTGGGCATCCTGGTGTCGTCCACGCTGGGCCGCGCCTACGCAACGGGGCATGTCACCGGGACCACGAACGTTGGCGGCATCATCGGCGCGCAGAACGCGCTCGCGCTTCCGGCGGCGACG
>CAIYZX010000514.1 GCA_903930745.1 uncultured Chloroflexota bacterium
CGCCCGCCCGCAGCGCTCCTGCATCCGGAACGGCGGATCCGTGTACCCGTCCGTCCAGCCGGCGATGGAGAAGACCGCGCACTCGAGCGCGTCGTAGTCCGGGGCCAGCGAGCCGCGCCGCCAGTACGGCCCGTCCGTCTGCTCGCGGATCCAGGTCATGAGCCAGGGCGGCGTGGCCTCGAGTCGCGCGCGCCACTCGTCCACCCAGGCCTCGCCGCGGAACGGCGGGTGCGGCGGCATGGCGTTCATGCCCAGCTGGCTGACCGCGTACTGGCTCTTGTCCGACGCGGTGACGCAGCCGCCGCGGATGTGCACGTCGTCGCGGTACCGGTCGTCGGTGGCGTACATCGGCAGGATCGCCCGCAGGTGCGGCGGCCGGAGCTTCGCCACCTGGATGGACGTGAAGCCGCCGTAGCTGATGCCCCACATGCCCACGTTGCCGTTGCACCAGGGCTGGGCGGCGAGCCACTCCACCGCGTCGTACCCGTCCAGGGTCTCGGCCTCCGTGTACTCGTCGTACGCCACCCCGCCGGACGAGCCGGTGCCGCGCACGTCCACCCGGCACAGGGCGAAGCCGCGGGCCGCCAGCCATTCGCCGCGGGCGGTGTCGCTGTTGCGGCGCCAGCTGTCCTTCCCGTAGGGGATCATCTCCAGGATCACGCCGAAGCGCTCGTCCGGGAGACCCGCCCGCGGGACGGGCAGCCAGAGGTTGGCGGAGAGCTCCACGCCATCCCGAGCGGGGATGCGGACGTCCCAGAGGACGTGCTGCGCAAAGACGGGCTGCGAGGCGGCGCGGTTCATTGCGTCGGAGTCTAGATGCGAGGCGCACCATGCGGGTGTACCGGCCCACGCCACGCTCCGGCTCCGCTACCGTGACGCCCATGAGCCACCACGACGACGAGACGCCGGCGCCCGTTCCGGTGGGCCCCTGGCGCCGCCGAACGCGCCGCACCGCCTACGAGAACCCGTGGATCAGCGTGGCCCACGACGAGGTTGACCGCCCGGACGGCAGCCCCGGCATCTACGGCGTGGTCCGGTTCCGGAACGCCGCCGTGGGCGTGGTGGCGGTGGCGGACGACGGCCGCATCCTGCTCGTGGGCCAGCACCGCTACACCCTGGACGAGTACAGCTGGGAGATCCCGGAGGGCGGCTCGCCGCTCGCGGAGGACGAGCTGGACGGCGCCCGGCGCGAGCTGCGCGAGGAGACCGGCCACGAGGCCGCCACGTGGCGGCGGCTGGCGCGGATGACGCTGTCCAACTCCGTGACGGACGAGCGCGGCGTGCTCTTCCTCGCCACGGGTCTCGTGGCGGGCGAGCCGGAGCCGGAGCCGTCGGAGGACCTCGCGGTCCGATGGGCGACCGTCGATGAGATCCTCGCGGAGATCGCGGATGGCACGATCCACGACGTGATCACGATCGCCGCGATCGGCCTCTACGCCGCGGGGCAGCGGGGCACCTCCATCGCCTGAGGCGGTCCGGCTGGGGCGTTGCGGCACGTGGACCGTGTGCGGATCGGGTTGCGCGACGCCAGCCGCTGTGCCACGCTCGGGCCAGCCGCCGCCGGGCGGCAGCGAGGGATGCCGTGGAGGAGCGGCGCCGTCGCCAACGGGTGCATGTCGAGGAGACCGGCCGGTGCAGATTCGACAGTCAAGGGCAGCCCGCCTGGGTGCCTCCCTCGTGCTCGCGGCAGCCGCCCTCGTGCCGGCGGTCGCGCCCGTGGCCGCGGCGGATCCCGTGGTGCTCCGCGTGGGCACCACCCAGGACCTGGATTCGTCCAACCCGTTCAACACCTACCTCGTGGTTGGCTACGAGGCCTTCCAGCTGACCTGGGACCTCCTCGTGGGCTTCGACAAGGACGCAAAGCCCGCGCCCGGCTTCGCGGACTCGTGGACGCGCGACGCGGACAGGATCACGTTCCACATCCGCGACGGCATGCAGTGGAGCGACGGCCAGCCCGCCACCTCCGCGGACGCCTGCTACTCGTGGGGCCTCGCGCTCGACGCCATCAAGGCGGAGTCCTACGTGGGGTACGGCTACCTGGACCCGGGCGTCAAGGACGCCGGTGTCACGAAGATCGAGTGCCCGGACGCCTCCACCATGGTGGTCTCCACCACGGACCAGAGCGACCGCATCTTCCAGGTGTACGTCCCCATCCTGCCAAAGCACGTCTACGGCGCCTTCGACTACGTGAAGATCGCGGACGACTCGGACAAGAAGTTCGACGCGCCGCTCATCGGCACCGGCCCGTACACCCTCGCCGAGTGGAAGACCGGCCAGTACGCCCGGTTCGTGCGCAACCCGCACTACTGGGGCCCGCAGGGCTTCGAGGACGAGGTGGTCATCCAGTTCTTCGGCAACTCGGACACCATGGTCCAGGCGCTGAAGTCCGGCGAGATCGACTACGCGCGCGGCGTCAACGCCGAGCAGTTCCGCCAGCTCTCCTCGGATCCCTCCTACGTGGCGGTCCAGGGCAAGGCCAACGGCTGGACGCAGCTCGCGTTCAACACGTATGGCACGGGCACCGGCAAGGAGATCAAGGGCGGTGGCCCGTCCACCAAGGCACTCCTGGACCCGGCCTTCCGCGACGCCCTTGGCTATGCGGTGGACCGCCAGGCGCTGGTTGACAAGGTCCTCGGCGGCTACGGCGACACCGGCGACACGATCGTCCCGCCGGTGCTCTCGGAGTGGCACGTCACCCCGGACAAGCCCCGCACCTTCGACATCGAGGTGGCCAAGCAGAAGCTTGCCGATGCGGGCTACGTGCTGGACGGCAGCGGCAAGCGCCTGGACAAGGAGGGCCAGCCCATCACGCTGCGCCTCTACATGCCCAACAGCGATGACAACTACCCGAAGGCCGCCCAGTTCATCAAGGCCTGGTACGGCCAGCTGGGCATCGAGGTCATCACCAAGGTGATGGACTCGGCGGCCCTGGGCTCCATCATCCTGCCGTCCGATGGCAAGGCGAAGTACGACATCGAGCTGTGGGGCTGGGCGGGCAACCCGGATCCCAACGCGCTCCTCCAGATCTTCCGCTGCGACGCGATCGACAGCACGTCGGACAGCCAGTACTGCAACAAGGACTACGACGCGCTGTACGACCTGCAGCTGACGCAGGCCGGGGCGGAGCGCCAGGCGACGCTCGCGCAGATGCAGAACCTCATCTACAACGAGGCGCCGTACGACATCCTGTTCTACGACGCCAACCTGGACGTCTACCGGACGGACCGGTTCGCCGGCTGGCAGAACCAGCCCGCGGACGGCACCCCGCTCTTCACGTACGGCACCCAGGGCTACACGCTCCTGACGGACGCCACGGCCCAGCCGGAGCCCAC
>CAIYZX010000515.1 GCA_903930745.1 uncultured Chloroflexota bacterium
CGTCCCCGGCCACGAGTTCGCCGGGCGCATCGCCGCCGTGGGCGCCAATGTCGGCGGCTGGGCGGTGGGGGACCGGGTGACGGCACCCTTCGTCTGCGCGTGCGGCGTCTGCCCGGAGTGCCTCGCGGGCGACGAGCAGGTCTGCCGCGCCCAGGAGCAGCCGGGGTTCACGTATTGGGGCTCCTTCGCGGACGCCGTGGCGGTGCCCAGGGCCGCGGTGAACCTGGTCCGCGTCCCGGACGAGCTGGATCTCGTCACGGCTGCGGCGCTCGGCTGCCGGTTCGCCACGGCGTACCGCGCGGTGGTGGCGCAGGGGCGTCTCCGGAGCGGCGAGCAGCTGGCGGTCCACGGGTGCGGCGGCGTGGGGCTCTCCGCGGTCATGATCGGCGTCAGCCGGGGTGCCCGGGTGGTGGCGGTGGACGTCTCGTCTGCGGCACGGGCGGCAGCCCTCGCCCTCGGTGCCGTGGCGGCGATCGATCCCTCCGGGGACACGGACGTCCCGGGTGCCGTGCGGGCGGCCACGGACGGCGGCGCGCACGTCTCCGTCGACGCCCTCGGCAGCACCGCAACCAGCGTGAACAGCGTGCTCTCGCTGCGCCGGCGGGGCCGCCACGTCCAGGTTGGCCTGATGCTCGCGGAGCATGCCCGTCCCGGGATCCCGATGGACCGCGTGGTGGCCCACGAGCTGGAGATCCGCGGCAGCCACGGCATGGCGGCCCGCGACTACCGCGAGATGCTGGCGGAGATCGCCGCCGGGTCGCTGAAGCCCGGGCTGCTCGTCGGGCGGACGATCGGGCTGGAGGAGGCGCCCGCGGCCCTCGCCGCCATGGACGCGCCGGCCACCGGCTCCGGGATGACGGTCATCGTGCCTGCCCGGGGCGCCTGAGGCCCCAGCCGCACTCGCCCGGGGCATTGCCCATCGTCGGCCCGGCTTCGGCTCACCGTGTGATCGGTGGGAGCGATGGATTCCCGGCCCGATCTGCGAACTGATTGCTGCGGGCGATCGTTTCGACGGCTACGGAGGCTGCGGGGCCCGGAAGTCGGCCATTCGAGGTCGATGTGATTGCCACGGGCGATCGATCCGACCGAACCGCCGGGAATCCATCTGTGGGAGCGATCACCGGCGGACGTGCCGGGGTCGGCGGGCGCACCGCCCCGGGCCGAGGGGCTACCGCGCCTCGAAGGAGCGCTTCGAGAGACCCAGGAAGAAGCCCTCGATCGCGGTCTTCGGCGTGTCGTCCGGCTTGGCCGCGGCCCCCAGCGTCACGAAGAGCGGCGCGAAGTGCTCCACCGTGGGGTGCGCGTACGGCATCCCGGGCGCCTTCTCGCGGAACGCGAAGAGCGTGTCGATGTCGCCGGAGTCCAGCGCCTCCGCGGCCCACGAATCGAAGTCGCGCGACCAGGCGGGCGCCCCCGGGCGGCCATCCCAGTACTCGCCGATGAACGGCAGCCCGTGCGTCATGAACCCGGATCCCACGATGAGCGTGCCCTCGTCGCGGAGCGGGGCCAGCCGCCGGCCGATCTCGAAGAGGTGCTCCGGGTCCAGGTCCGGCATGGAGACCTGGAGGACGGGGATGTCCGCGTCGGGGTACATCGCCATGAGCGGCACCCATGCGCCGTGGTCCAGGCCGCGGCCCGGGCGGTCGATGACCTGCTCGTTGTCCGCCATCAGTGCCTTCACGTCGGCCGCCAGCTCCGGCGCGCCGGGCGCGCGGTACTGCAGCTCGTAGTAGTGGCGCGGGAACCCGTAGAAGTCGTAGACCAGCGGCACCGTGGTGGTGGTGCCGATGGCCATCGGCGCGGTCTGCCAGTGGGCGCTGACCATCAGGATCTGCTTGGGCTTCGGCAGCCCGGCGGCCCAGCCGGCGAGCTCGCCCATCCAGCGCGGATCGTCCAGGAGCGGCGGCGCGCCGTGGCCCAGGTAGAGGGCGGGCAGGGGACCCGAGGCGGTGGGCTCTGCGGGGACGGCGGCTTCGGTCATGGCGGGGACGCTCCGGGGGACGACGGGTTCAGGCGGATGCTAGGTGCGGGAGCTGGGAAGCGCAACGGCGCGGGGCGGAGAACGCACGCCCACGCGCCGTTGTCGCGGATCAGGCGAGAGCCGCCTCGGGCGCCCCAACCAGCCCGAAGGAGGACTGCCAGTAGCCGTTCGTGACGAACTGGAGGCGGATGTTGAGCCAGGCCATGGCCTCAAGCTCGCGCGCGGCGGCCAGCGGGCCAACATGCACGGGGCGGAAGCCCACGGCCGAGGCGACCTCGCGGAAGGCGGCGCGGGCCACCTCGTCATCGGTGGCGTAGAGCGCATCGAGGCTGGTTCCCAGGCGCGCGGCGTCCGCCATGTTGCCGGCGAAGACCGTGTTGAAGGCCTTGACCACGCGGGCGCCCGGGGCCGCGGCGGCGATCAGCTCCGCGTTGGAGCTGTCCGGGCCGGTGGCGAGACCGGAGTAGTCCGCCTTGAGCGGGTTGGTGGCGTCGATGACGGTCTTGCCCGCGAGCGCGGCGGCGTTCGCGGCGGCGACGGCGGGGGCGGAGGAGCCCGGGACGGCGAGGACGACGGCGTCCGCGCCGGCGATGGCATCCGCCACGGAGGCGGACGTGGCGCCTGCGGCCTGTGCGACGGTGGCCGCCTTCTCGGCGTCCTGGCCGGCGAAGGTGACGGAGTGGCCGGCCTTGGCCAGGCTGCCGCCCAGCGCGCCGCCAACGTTGCCGGTGCCGATGATCGCGATCTTCATGGTGGGTGCTCCTTCGGGGCCGGGACGCCCCGGTCACAGCGGCTGCTTGACGTTTTGCCAGCACCAAATCAACATTGCTGACAACAAGACGTTGCCACAAAGTAATTGCGGAGTCAAGCATCATGTCAAAGCCGGTTCGCGTTGGGCCCGCGGTGCGCCGGTGGCGGCTCGCCCGGGGCCTCACGCTGGCCCAGCTGGGCGAGCGGTCCGGGCGGAACGTGGGGCACCTCTCCCAGATCGAGAACGAGAAGGCGCTGCCGTCGCTCGAGGCGCTTGCGGCCGTCGCGGACGCGCTGGACGTGCCGGTGGCGTGGCTGCTCCTGGACGATGCGCAGCCGCCGCGCGTGGTTCTCGCCGCGGACCGGCCATCGCAGGCGATGGCCCACGGGGGCGTGATGGAGGAGGTGGACGCCGGCACCTCGCGGGACGTCTGCATCCTGGAGGGAACCATCCCGCCGGGCGCGGGCACGGGCGTGCACGCCCACCAGGGCGACGAGCACCACGTGGTCCTGGCGGGCCGCTTCCGCATGACGCAGGGCGAGCACGTCCACGAGCTGGGCCCCGGCGACTATCTCGCCTGGGATCCCACCATCCCGCACGATGTGCAGAACATCGGCGAGGAGCCCGGCCGCCTGCTGATCATCTACCCGCGCCGTGGCCGGTCCGGCCGCACGGAGTGATCAGCGCGTGCGTCAGCCCCGGCGCAGGCGGCCCAGGAGCCCGCGCGGTCCGGACGGCTTGAGCAGGCGCGCGGCGAGCCGCTCCGCGAGGTGGGCGTACTCCTCCGGCCGGTTGTAGCGCTGGGCGCTGATCCTGACCATGACCCCGGACGCCGCCTGGCCA
>CAIYZX010000516.1 GCA_903930745.1 uncultured Chloroflexota bacterium
ATCGTGGTCTACAACGTCCCCGGCCGCACCGGCGCCAACGTTGAGGCGGACACGTTCCTGCGCCTCACGGACCATCCCAACGTGGTGGGCGTCAAGGAGGCAAGCGCCAACATCGAGCAGATCGCGGTCATCTGCCGCGACCGCCCGCGCGACGTGGCGGTCCTCTCCGGCGACGACGCGGCCACGCTCGCGCTCATGGCGATGGGCGGCGACGGCGTGATCTCCGTGGCCAGCAACCAGGTCCCGGGCGAGATGAGCGCGCTCTGCCACGCGTGGCACGCGGGCGACGTCGCCGAGGCCCAGCGGATCCACAACCGCCTCCTGCCGCTCATGCGCGGCAACTTCCAGGGCGCCCCCAACCCGGTGCCGGTGAAGGCCGGCATGCTGGCGATGGGCCTGCTGGAGACCGATGCGCTGCGCCAGCCGATGCTGCCGCTCGCCGACGGGCCGCGCGCCCGCCTCACCGGGATCCTGGACGAGCTGGGGCTCCTGGGCGCGGCCACGATGACCGAGATGGCCGAGACCGACACGCTGTCGATGCCCGAGACGCTGTCGATGGCCGCCGGGGTGGCCGCGTGACGGGGGCTGCCGCAGCCGCCGCTTCCGCCGAGGGCTCCGAGGCGTCAACCACGGCGTCCATCCTGGACGACCTGGACGCCGGCCGCCGCCGCGCCGCAGTCCCGGACGCCACCGCTCCCGGTGGCTGGCGCGCCGACCCCGAGGTGAAGGCCGCGATCCTGACCTGCTTCCGCGACCGGACCACGGCCACCTGGGAGATCGACGGCGCGTTCACGTTCCGTGACCGCGTTGGGCTCCCGCTCAAGGACCTCGTCTCGTCCGAGGGCGCCACCGCGGCGCTCGAGGCGGGGCGGCCCTGGCGCGTGGTCCCCGGCGGCACCTCGGTGCGCGCGGGCGTGTACCTGGGTCCCGGCGTCGTGATGATGCCGCCGTCGTTCGTGAACGTGGGCGCGTGGATCGGCGAGGACACCATGGTGGACTCGCATGTGCTGGTGGGGTCCTGCGCCCAGGTCGGCGCGCGGGTCCACCTGTCCGCGGGCGTCTCCATCGGCGGCGTCCTGGAGCCCGCCGGCGCCCGACCGGTCATCGTGGAGGACGACGCCTTCGTGGGTGCCGGCTCCTCGCTGCTCGAGGGCGTCCTGGTTGGCGCCGGCGCCGTCATCGCGGCGGGCGTCATCCTCACCGGCACGTCGCGCCTGTACGACCTGGTCCGCGGCCGCGTCCTCACCGGCACGCTGGACGCACCGCTCGCCGTCCCGGCCGGGGCCGTCGTGGTCCCGGGCACCCGTGCCCTGGGTGGTGCGTTCGCGCAGGAGCACGGCCTCGCCGCGTCCGTGGCGATCCTCGTGAAGGACCGCGACGCCGGCACGTCCGCGCGCGTGGCCCTGGAGGACGCGCTCCGATGAGCATGGTCCGCGAGCCGCGCCCCGAGGCGATGGCGCTCCCCGGCCCGCACCCGCGCCGTGGCCGGCCGCCGTCCCGCAACGAGATCCTGCGCAACGGGCGCCTGGGCGGCCTGGATCCGCAGACGCTCGCGGATCGCTTCGGCACGCCCGCGTACGTGTACGACCTGGACGTGGTCACCCGCCAGGTGGCGTCCCTGCGCGCGGCCCTCCCCGCCTGCTTCGACCTCGCCTACGCCGTGAAGGCCAACCCCAACGTCGCCGTCCTGCGGCACCTGGGCTCGCTGGGCCTGGGCGCGGACGTGGCGTCCGGTGGCGAGCTGCGCCACACGGCGCGAGCGGGGATTGACCCGTCCCGTGTCGTCTTCACCGGCCCCGGCAAGCGGGACCCGGAGCTGCAGGCGGCCGTGGCCGCGGGCGTGCGCGTGGTCACCGTGGAGTCCCTGGGCGAGCTCCGCCGCCTCGCGCGGTTCGCGGAGGAGGCCGGCCGCGTCCAGCCCATCCTCATGCGCGCCGCGGTCACCGAGGCCGCTCGCCTGGAGCGCGTCCGCCTGGTGGGGGACGATGGCGCCGGCAAGTTCGGCATGGACCTCGCGGACCTGCGCATCGCGGCCGTGGAGGCCGTCGCGTCGCCCTGGCTGGACCCGCAGGGCATCCATGCCTTCGGCGCCTCCAACGTCACCGACGCCACGGCGCTCGCCTCGCACATCGAGGCCACCGTGGAGATGGGGATCGACATCGCTGCCGGGGCGGGCTTCCCCTTGCGTCTCGTGGACGCGGGCGGCGGTCTCGGGATCCCGTACCAGGTCCACGAGGACGGGCTGGACCTCACGGTCCTGCGGATCCGGCTGACGGCCCTCGCGGAGCGCCTCGCCGCCAACCCCGCCACCGCCGAGGCGCGGATCCTCCTGGAGCCCGGCCGGTTCCTGGTGGGCCAGTGCGGCGCGTACATGGCGCGCGTCACGGAGCGCAAGTCCGTGGGCGGTCACCACGTGATCATCCTGGACGGCGGCATCCACCACGTCCTGCGGCCCGCACTGGTGGGCCAGGAGCACCGCGTCCGTGCCCTCACCGGTGCGGCGGCCGCTCCCGGGGCCGCGTCCAATGCACAGCGCTTCCCGGTGACCATCGCCGGGCCGCTCTGCTCCGGGCTGGACGTCTTCGCCCAGGGGGCCGCGATGCCGGTCCCGGACGTGGGCGACCTCGTGGCGGTGCTGGACGTGGGCGCCTATGGGGCGACCGAGTCCATGCCGTTCTTCCTCTCCCATGCGCTCCCCGCCGAGGTGGCGATCCGCAACGGCGAGGCCTGGCTCGCGCGCCCGCGCGTGGAGCCGGACACGTGGCTGGAGTGGCAGACCGGCGAGCCCCCCACGGCCGGCTGAGGGCGCCCCGCCGAGCGCCCGCCGCACCGCGCGCCCGCGGCGCGCCCGCCCCAACGCACAGTTGATGAAACCGGGAACGAGCGCCGGGTACAGGGCCGTTTCGGGCGCCGCATCCGCCTTCTCGCAACTGCCAGTTGGCGAAAGCAGGAACGAGCGGCGCGTGCGGCCGGCCCGCTCCGGGTTTCATCAACCCAGAGTTGTGGCCCCGCCCGAGACGGGCGCGCATCGGCCCGCAATGGGTCAGCTGGGAGTGGGGAGGGTGGTGGGCCAGTCGCCCCAGATCTCTGTGATGCCCCCCGCCGCGGAAACGTCGAACGTTGCCATCCATCCGGTCCCAACCTGCGGGCTGCCCGCAGGTGTCACATCGTCTGCCGGCAGCTGGCCGAACCCGAAGTGCTCGTCAGCCGTCGCCTCACTGAAGAAGTACAGGACCACTCGCACGCCACTGTGGCGTGCTGCAATCGCACTGGCGATGGCCCGGAGCCCAGTCTCATCCACGGTCGGCGCGAGAGCGATGTTCATCACCACGAGGTCGTCATCGGGCGCCTCGAAGGTGGCGAGCACCTGGTAGTCGTCTCCGCAGACATCCACGCTGCAGTCCACTGCGCCTCGATCGGTGCGGAACACGGGCAGGAAGCCCGTTGCAGCGAGGACCACTCCTCCAACACTCAGCGCCAGTGCTGCTGCGAGCATGATGAGTCGCACGCTCCTCCACCTGTGGAGGGGCGTCGGCCGCGCGACGGCTCGACCGGGTGCCCAGACCGTTTCGAGCGGGGGTGTCTCGAACTGCACGGCGTCGAGGAGATCCGACAGCTCATCAGCCTGTGCCATGTGCCAGCTCCTCTTCATTCATCGGCCATCTGCCGGCGAACCCGCGCCAGCGCTCGATGGATGGCGACGGCCACGGCCCCCGGCGTGCGTCCCACGCGCTCGGCAACCTCGCCGATCGAGAGCCCGGCGCCGAACCGGAGCGCCATGAGATCGGCGTCGCGCTGGCCAAGCTCTCGAATCGCCTGGAGGGCGGCGATGACCGTCGCCCGATCGTCGGCGCTGGTGGGTGCCACCAGGTCGTCCGGCTGCGCAGTTGCCAGCGCCGGCTGACGATGCTGGTGTCGGACCTCGTCGCGGATCGCGTTGATCCCCACCGCATACACCCACGCGTCAGCATCGCCGCGACCGGGATCAAACCGATCACGTGTGCGCCAGACCTTCTCGAGCGCTGCGCCGACAGCATCCTGTGCGTCGTCGGGGCCGAGGCGGAACCGCGCATACCCGTAGAGCCTGGGATAGTGCTGCTCGATGGCGGCCACCAGTTCTGCCTCATGCTCGGTCGCCCGGGTCTTCTCCGGCGTCACGCCCGTACGCCCAGCTGTCGCCTGTGGTTGCACATTGATCCCCGAGAGGTCGGCGGGGTGCTCCCAGTTCGCCGTCTGGTGATGCTGCCTCGCGCACAGCGGTCAGCTTGCCCGAGACCTCCGCGATCCTCCGCCGCAGCGAGTGGCACCGGGCCGCCAATCGTCATGGCGCGGACGACCACTGCGATTGGGACCAAAGACGGCTTCAGGATGGAGTGCAAGAAGACCCCTAGGAGGAGGATCGCCCTCACGGCGATGCTTGACGGGCCAATCCCAGTCTGGCGGATTGAGGTGGGTACCTCGACCAGTTGGTGCATGCCAGCTACCTTGCCTCCGGCGCCCCTGGTCTTCAGGTGGCTCACGGTGCAACGTTTCGGGATTGGGGGCATGTAATGAGCCAGCAGCCCGTGGCGTATGCGGAGGCGACCGACAGTCGCTGAAACCAGGAGCGGGTGCCGGTCACAAGGCCGTTCCGGGCCCCGGTTCTGCGTTTCCGTGACCGCCAGTCGCCGAGACCAAGAGCGAGGGGCGCTCGCGGGGGCGTCGCACCGGGTTTCATGGACTCACAGTCGCGCCGAGCCGCCGCGCCGCCCCAACGCACAGTTGATGAAACCGGGAACGAGCGCCGGGCACAGGGCCGTTTCGGGCGCCGCATCCGCCTTCTCGCAACCGCCAGTTGGCGAAAGCAGGAACGAGCGGCACCTGCGACCGGCTCGCTCCGGGTTTCATCAACTCAGAGTTGTGACTGGAGCCAGCCGAAGGCAACGCGGTTGACCCAATCTTGAGGAACGCCGGAGGGTTCGCGGCGCAGGGGTGCGCCTATACTCCCCACTAGTATGAGTACCGGCGTCTCAACCCCCACCACCCCCGCCGCTGGCGCGCTCCAGCCCATCGAGATCGTCCTGCCCATCGAGGGCATGACGTGCGCCTCGTGCGTCAACCGCATCGAGCGGTTCCTCAAGAAGACGCCGGGTGTGGAGGAGGCCGCGGTCAACCTCGCCACCGAGAAGGCCACCGTCCGCATCGACCCCACCCTGGGTGGCCGCGACGAGCTGGTCAAGGCCGTGGAGGCCGCGGGCTACGAGGTCAAGGCGGAGGCCCCCACGGCGGACGCGGCCACCGCGGCCCAGAAGGGCGGCACGCTGGACCTCGAGGCGGAGATGTCCGAGGAGGACCGCGAGCGCGAGGCCGCGCAGCGCGAGACCCTGCGGATGTCCGTCATCGCGATCGCCGCCGCGGCGGTCTTCATGGTGGCCATGTTCACGCCCCAGACGGTCATCGCCATGGAGGACGTGAACAAGCTCATCCTCTGGCCGGCCACCTTCATCCAGTTCTGGGCCGGCCGACGCTTCTACGAGCACGCCTGGCGCGCGGGCCGCCACGGCGGCGCCACCATGGACACCCTCGTGGCCGTTGGCACCAGCGCCGCCTGGGGGTACAGCGTCTTCGTGACGATGTGGCCGCAGATCATCCACGACGCCGGCCTCCACGCTGAGACCTACTTCGACTCCGCGACCGTGATCCTGGGCCTCATCCTGCTTGGCAAGTGGATGGAGGCCAGGGCCAAGGGCCGCACCACCGGCGCCATCCGCCGCCTCGTTGGGCTCCAGGCCACCACCGCCCGCCGCATCGCGAACGGCGTGGAGGAGGACGTGGATCTCGCGATCGTGGTCCCGGGCGATCTCCTCCGCGTCCGCCCCGGCGACAAGGTCCCGGTGGACGGCGTCCTCGTGGAGGGCTCCAGCGCCGTGGACGAGAGCATGCTCACCGGCGAGCCCATCCCCGCGGTGAAGCAGGCGGGCGACGAGGTCATCGGCGCCACCCTCAAC
>CAIYZX010000517.1 GCA_903930745.1 uncultured Chloroflexota bacterium
CTGGTGGCGGCCCTCGAATCGTCGGAGGCCCGGTACCGCACCCTGATCGACGAGATCGACGGCATCGTGTACCTCTCGGATCTGCGGACCGGGGTGGACTTCTGCTCCGACAAGGTGCGCGACATCCTGGGCTACGAGCCGGAGCAGATGGTCCAGGAGGCCTTCTGGCACGGCCTGGTCGTGGAGGAGGACCGCGACCGCATGGCCGCGTTCTGGGGGGACGTCGCCAACATCGAGGTCTCCGATGCGCGCTACCGCATGCGGCGAGCGGATGGCCGCATCATCTGGGTCGAGGAGCGCTGGCGCCCCGTCCTGGGTCCGGACGGGGCTCCCGCCCGCTGGTGCGCGATCGTGACGGACGTGACGCACCGGCGGGCATCGGAGGAGGCGCTGTCACGGGCGGAGCGCCTGGACGCGGTGGGTCGCCTTGCCGCCGCTGCCGCCCATGACTTCGGCAACGTCCTCATGGCCATCGGCATGGCCCAGGGAGAGCTCGCGACGCTGACCCCCGAGGGTGACGAGCGATACGTCGAGGTGGCCGCCATCGGCGAGGCCGTGCGCCGTGGCACCTCGCTCACGCGCCAGATGCTCGCCTTCGGGCGGGATCCCGGCGAGGGCGAGGTGGAGGTGATCGATCCCATCGCGCTGACTCACGACATGTCCGGGATGCTGCGCAGCGTGGCGGTTCCGGCGGAGCTGGTCATTGCGGCGCGCCACGTGGGCAGCGTGCTGATCCGCCGGCGATCGATGGAGCAGGCGATCCTCAACCTGGTCATAAACGCGCGTGACGCGCTGGCGCCTCGCGGTGGCCGGATCACCCTGAGCGCCGGCACGGAAGCCTTCGAGGACGACGCGGAGCTGGGCATCCTCGGCGGCAGGTATCTCTGCCTCACGATCGAGGACAACGGGCCGGGCATGACCGAGGAGGTCCGGAAGCGCGCCCTTGAGCCGTTCTTCACCACGAAGGAGCAGGGGACCGGGCTGGGTCTCGCCGGTGTGCACGCCGCGATGCGGAAGGCGGGCGGCACGGTGCGGCTCAGGAGCGAGAGGGGAGCGGGCGCCCGCGTGGACCTGCTGCTGCCGCTGCACGCGGAGGCGTAGCCGGGACCGGCCGTCGTGACCGTCCCGGCATGCCTCGGCGCACGCTGCGGTTCGGGGGTCTAGCCCTCGCGAACCTCGAAGGTGACCTTCATCGGGCCCGCCCGCTCGAAGTTGAGCGTGATCTCGATCTTCGTGCCGGCCTTCAGCTCCTGGTTGAGCTCGATGATCATGAGGTGGTAGCCGCCGGGCTTGAGCTCCACGGAGCCGCCGGCCGGGATGACCAGGCGGTCGATCTTGCGCATGCCCATCATGCCGCTGGAGCCGCTGTCACCCATGCCACCCATGCCGTCGGATGCGGCCGGGCTGGCCATGCCGCCGTCCATGCCGCCCATGCCCTCGCCCGAAGCGGACGGCATCGGCGCTGCGGAGCTCATGTCCACGGTCTCGTGGACCTCGACGGTCTTCGCAACGGAGGTGGTGCCGCCGGTGATCGCGTCATCGGCGCTGCCGGTGTTCTTGATCACGATGTAGCCGGCGCCCGCGCCGGACACCATGGCGGAGGTGCGGGCCCAGGCGCCCTCGACGGTGATCGTGCCGGTGCTGCCGGACGAGCAGCCGGCGGCGAGCACGGCGACGGCCAGGAGGGCCGCCGCGGCGATGGTGGCGCGCACGCGGCGCGCGGGATTGGTGTTGTGCACGATGCTCACTCCCTGCTGCCGTCCGCGGCAGGTCAGCCCTTGGCGACCTGCGTCAGACGGTCCGCGAAGATGTCCGCCCCGGCCCCGAAGAAGATGTGGTGCCGGAGCATGCCCTTCGCATCGATGAGGTAGGTGTCCGTGGAGTGCGCCATCGCATAGTTCCCGTTCTTGTCCACCTCGAGCTGGCGGAACGACACGCCCCAGTCCGTCGCCGCCCGGTTGATCTCCACCTGCGAGCCCGTGAGGCCAAGGAAGCCCTCCCCGTAGAACGAGGTGTACTGCTGCATGGCCGCCGCGGTGTCGCGCGCGGGATCGATGGTCACCATGACCACCGGGACGGAGATGCCGGCCCGCTTCATGCCCTCGCGGATGTCCGCGAGGGTGGTGGGGCAGACGTCTGGGCAGTGCGTGTAGCCGAAGTAGACGAAGACCGGCCGGCCGCGCAGGGACGCCAGGTCGAAGGGCTTGCCGTCCTGGTCCGTGAGGACGAGGGGCGGCGCCTCCTCCGGCGGGTCGTACGCGGTCTCGCGCTGGCCAAGGGGTGGCTGGGTGACCGGCTCAACCATGATGGGCGTGGGCGA
>CAIYZX010000518.1 GCA_903930745.1 uncultured Chloroflexota bacterium
AGGTGCACGCCCGAATGGCCCATGAGGAGATAGCCGGGGAGGTGGAGCAGCAGGTTCACGGGCGGGTAGGGAAACGGGGCGCCGGGCGGGCGCGACGACTCGTAGTAGTGGTCGTACGGGTTGCCGCCGCCCAGGAAGACCCGGATCGCCTCCGTGGTCACGGGCAGCACGTCCGAGCCGCCCGGGTGGGAGAACGAGATCCACCGGGCCACAAGGCCGCCCGCCAGGATGAGTCCCACCACGGCGCCCGGGGCGAATCGCCGGAGCGACGGGACGCCGATGACCACCAGGCAGGCCATGGCGCCGAGGACCATGGCGAGGCGCTCCGGTGATGGCAGGAGATCCCAGACCCGGCCGCTGGTGAGGGTCCCCACGAGGATGCCCAGACCGGCCAGCAGGGAGACGGTGCCGGGTGTCCAGGTGCCGCTGGAGGGGGCGGAGGACTCGGGGCTGTGCATGGGCCTGATGATAGGCGGCGGAGAATCGAAACGCCCGGTCAACGGGCCGACCGGGCGTCTGCGAGCGCGCTCGCTGGGAGCGCAGGTTCCATCTCCGGGGCGGGCCGTGTGCGCCCGCCGCGCCGTCAGCCCTTCGGCTCGACGACGATCGTGACCTCGGGCGTCATGCCCGAGTACACGCGGATGGAGACCTTGTAGGTGCCAAGCGACTTGATCGGAGCCTCAAGCTCGATCTTGTGCTTGTCCACCACGATGCCACGGCGGCCAAGGGCCTCCGCGATGTCCTGGTTGTTGATCGAGCCGTACAGCTTGCCGCCGTCGCCCACCTTGACGCCCATCGTGAGCGTGGTGCTGGCGATGCGGGTCGCGGCGATCTCAGCATCGGCACGCTCGCGCTGCCGCTTCTCCTCGCGGCTCGCGATGTCGTGCTGGTACGCGCGATAGGCACCACCAGACGCCGTCACGGCGAGCTTCTGCGGGATGAGGAAGTTTTGGGCGTAGCCGTCCGCGACCGTCTTCATCTCACCGCTCTTGCCGAGCTTCGGGACGTCCTTGGTCAGGATCACCTTCACGCGAGAGAACCCTCCTTGTTGATCCAGGCCCGGACCCTCGGTCCAAGCCCGCTGGCATGCAGCGTATCGCCGGCGAATGCGACGAGATCCGGCGCCCGGCGAACGATACGCCGAAGCGGGGCCGGTGTCAGCCGCCGGATGCGGGAGACGTCCTCCGCGAACGCGGTCCGGTCGATGCCCAGGTCGTCAAGCTTCTCCTCCAGGACGTCCTCCGGGACGCCGTCGAGGAAGAGGTCAACCGCCAGGATCACGACCACGAGATCGTCCAGGCCACCGAGGACCGGCAGATCGTCCGGGACGAGGTCCCTGCCAACCACGAGATAGCCCAGGGCCGCGGCCAGGATGGCCTTGCGCCCGCGCGGCGTCCGCTCGTCGCGGATGAGCTCCCAGAACAGGCGGCCGTAGGCGGGCGCCCTGGTGGCGAGCGGGACGAACGCGGCCCAGCCCAGGAGGCGGCGGAGGCCGATCCGCTGCTCGCGGCGCCCCTTGCCTGCCCGGTTCCGGTCCTCGCGGCCAACCCGCGATGCTCGAGCCACCCTGCTCCTCACGTGGATCCCCTGTCCGCTGCGTGAACCGGGGAGCAGGGATGGTAGCACCGGCCCCGTCCGATCTCGCGCGCGGCCACCTGCTCGAATGCTTGACATCGAACGTGTGTTCGGTATAGTGGCCGCACCCTAGAGGAGTCGCCACGTGACCCGTCACGACGCAGAGCGCAAGCGCAAGATCATGGACGTCATCGCCGCCAACATCCGCGCGTACGGCTACCCGCCGTCCGTGCGTGAGATCGGCAAGGCGGTGGGGCTCGCGTCCACGTCTGCCGTGCACCACCACCTGCAGTCCCTGGAGCGGGAGGGCTTCCTGGAGCGCGGAACGGCGCAGTCGCGCGCCATCCGCCTCACGCCCACCGCGGCCCTGCAGCTCGGCTTCGGCCCGGAGCTCACGCCCCAGTCCATCCCGTCTGAGGCGCGGATGCTCACGGTGGTGGGCGAGGTGGCGGCCGGCGGCCCCATCGAGGCGTATGCGGACGGCGCGGAGACCATCTCCGTCCCGGACATGCTGGCGCCCTCCGGTGATGCGTACGTGCTGCGCATCCGCGGTGATTCCATGATTGACGCGCACATCGCGGACGGTGACTTCGTCGTCATCCGCAACCAGAGCACCGCTCGCGATGGGGACATCGTGGTGGCGCAGGTGGAGGAGAACGGCGTCACGCTGAAGCGGTTCTTCAAGGAGAAGGATCGCGTGCGGCTGCAGCCGGCGAACGCCAACTACGCGCCCATGTACTACCCGTCCGTTCGGATCCAGGGGAAGCTCATCGGCGTCATTCGCCGCCTGGACTGATCGCTCGCAAGACGCGCCCGGGCCGGCGCTCGGACGCCGCTCGTCCACAGGTCGTCCACAGGCCGAGGCGACTTGGCGCCGGACGTCGTGCATAAGCCCCTACCGGGGAGACGCACGCGTCGGCGACAGTAACCCGGCACACACCGTGGCCACCATCGGGACCGCATGATCGACCGTCTTCCCCCCCAATCCATCGAGGCTGAGCAGTCCGTCCTCGGCTCCATCCTGATTGACCGGGATGCGCTGATCGAGGTTGCGGACTTCCTCAAGCCGGATGACTTCTACCGGCAGGCCCACGGCCGCATCTACGCGGTGATGCTGGACCTCTCGGAGCGCCGCGAGCCCATCGACATCGTCACGGTGGCGGAGGGCCTTGAGCGCAACGGGGACCTGGAGGCCGTGGGCGGACGCGCGTATCTCGGCACGCTGTCCAACTCCACGCCCACGTCCGTGCACGCCGCGCAGTACGCGCGCATCGTGGAGCGCAAGGCGCTGCTGCGGAACCTCATCGGGGCGGCGGGGCGGATCGCCGGCATCGGGTACGAGGATCCGGCAGAGGTTGGGGAGGCCATCGACAAGGCGGAGGCGGAGCTCTTCGCCGTCAGCCAGCGGCGCGTGTCCGCGGGCTTCTCGCCGCTTCGAAACCTCCTCAATGACGCCTATGACCGGCTGGACTTCCTGCACGCGCATCGGGGCGAGATCAGCGGCATCCGCACCGGCTTCCAGGACCTGGACACACTCACCACGGGCCTCCAGGCCAGTGACCTCGTGATCCTCGCGGCACGCCCATCCGTGGGCAAGACGTCGTTCGCGCTGAACATCGCGGAGCACGCGGCGGCGCGTGACAAGAAGTCCGTCGCCATCTTCAGCCTCGAGATGAGCAAGGAGCAGCTGGTGCTGCGCCTGCTCTCCAGCGTGTCCAGCATCGACAGCCAGCGGCTGCGCACCGGCTTCCTCGAGGAGCTGGACTTCGCACGGATCGCGCCCGCGATGAACACGCTGTCCGAGGCGCCCATCTACATCGACGACACGCCCAACATCTCCACCATGGAGCTGCGGACGAAGGCGCGCCGGCTCCAGGCGGAATCCGGGCTGGACCTCGTCATCGTGGACTACCTGCAGCTCATGCAGGGGACCACCACCACGAAGGACGCGAACCGTGTGCAGGAGGTGGCGGAGATCAGCCGTGGCCTCAAGGCGCTGGCGCGCGAGCTGAAGGTGCCGGTGATCGCGCTGTCGCAGCTCTCGCGGCAGCCGGAGATGCGCGAGTCCAAGGAGCCCCGCCTGTCAGACCTGCGCGAGTCCGGGTCCATCGAGCAGGACGCTGACCTGGTGATGTTCCTCTACCGCGAGAAGGAGCGGGGTGCGGATGACGCCCAGCTGGATGGCGAGGTCATCAGGCTGAAACTGGCGAAGCACCGCAACGGTCCCACAGGTGAGATCGACCTCTGGTTCAAGAAGGCGCAGACGCGCTTCGTGAACTACGCGGGCGAGCGGTACGCGGAGGTCTAGGACCCGTCCTCGTCCCGGCGCAGTCGCCAGGGCCCGGACGGGAACGCGCCGGGCGCCCTCGCAGGGAGCGGAACGCCCGGCGGTCATGGCGGCCGGCGCTACTCCTTCTCCTCCGGCAGGAGCGGGCGGATCGAGAGCGAGAACGTGCGGCCGTCCCCCGCCTGGGTCCAGAAGCCGCTGTTGAGGCCATTCTCCGCGCCCGCGATGTTGAGCGCGGCGACCTGGTCTGCGGTGATCAGGTGGATGCCCTGGGGCAGCTGGTTCGGGTCCGCCGGGAACGTGAAGTCCGCAACCGTGAGGTCCTCCCAGGGCCAGGCGCTGATCTGCACGCCCTGGACGCCGCCCTGCTGCCAGGTCAGCGTGGCACGGAACGCCTTTGCCACGTACGGCTCGCTCGTGATGGCGCCGTTCTGGTCGAAGTTGCCCAGGCGCTCGGCAAGGCGGCCCAGCGCATTCAGGATGGCGGTGTCCGGGCCGGGCTCGTTGGTGAAGCCGAGAGCGTAGGCGCTCACGGTCTTGCTGTCTCCCTCCGCGTTCACCGTGAACGTGGTGGTGGGCGCGTCCGCGACCATCTGGTTGGCGTACTCGGTCTTGGCGACGGCCAGACCGCAGTCGCGAAGCGCGAACAGGAGCAGGGCCTGGACCTCGCTCTCCGGCAGCTTGAGCGTGCGGAGCGGCTGGTTCGTGCCGACACCCTGGGCCTGCTTCATGGACGTATCCACGACCTGGGAGACGAAGACGACCGTCCCGTCGCCGTACATCGTGAACTGCGGCACGTGCGCGGCGAAGAACTCCATCGGCACGAAGCCGCCGCCCACGTCGTAGCGCAGGACGATCTCCGTGGCGCCCGTGGGATGGGCGATGACGTCGCCGGTGGGCGCCGACGTCGGCGTCACAACCGGCGTGGGATTGGGCGTGGACGGGCCGGAGGAGCCGCTGGGCGATCCCCCGGAGCAGGCTGACACAACCAGGGCAAGGGCGGCAAGGGTGGCGGACAGGCGCACGACGGACACTCGCTTTCGGTTCGGCATGGCGGCCAGACGGTGCGGGGCCCCGCATGGTTCCGCGGGCCCAACGGGTACCGCGATACGGGATGTCCCGCTAGTTTCCATTCGGCAGCAACCCCATGCTCTGCGCCACGAGCACCTGCTCCGTCCATTGTCCGCGCGCCACGCTCCCGAGCGATTGCCCGCCGGCCAGTGGCGGGCGGTGCGGACAGCCAGCGCACCGGAGGGTTCCAGCAGGTGTTCCAGGATCGCAGTCTGACCTGCCGCGACTGCAGTGAGTCGTTCCTCTTCTCGTCCGGCGAGCAGCAGTTCTTTGCCACGAAGGGCCTGACCAACGAGCCCCAGCGGTGCCCCACGTGCCGCGCGGCGGCCAAGCGCGCCCGTTCCACCGGCGCCCCGGCCGGCGGCGGCCGCGAGTACCACGCCGCCGTCTGCAGCGGCTGCGGCAACCAGGCCATGGTCCCGTTCGCGCCCCGCACCGACCGTCCGGTCTACTGCAGCGGCTGCTTCGACAAGGTACGCGCGGGGACGCTCACCCCGGCCTGAGACCAGGGGAGCCCGGGAACCGCGCGTCCAAGAGCCCCGGAGCCCCGGCGGGCGCCCTAGTCCGCCAGGAGCCGCTCCAGCATCTCCACGAACCTGTCGCGTGATGCCTCCAGCACCACGTGCGTGTTCCGCTCGCGCCCCGTGTACCCGGAGTGGTCAACCACGGTTGCGCCGCGGGTGTGCTCGCCGTGGAGCTCGATCACCACGTTGAGGAACGGCATGTCCGTGGCCACGGACGGGTCCAGGGCCACGGCCATCGCGATGGGGTCCGGCAGGTCGAAGCCAACCAGCTTCGTGCCCGTGAGCGCGAACTCGTTCACGCGTGCCTGGATGTCCATCGCGAACTTGCCGAGTCGGCCAACGCGCCGCACCTGGTCCGCCTGCTCCTTCGTGAAGGTGGCGTACTTGCGGCTGATGTCCCAGCCCACCTGCGTGAGCTTCGTGCCCGCCTGGTAGAGGATCGCGGCAGCCTCTGGGTCCACCCAGATGTTGAACTCCGCGGCGGCCGTGATGTTGCCCACGCCGTCGCCCGTGCCACCCATGATCACCACCTCGCGGAGGCGCGTGGCGTACTCGGGATGGCGCGAGAGCAGGATGCCGATGTTCGTGAGGGGGCCCAGCGTGACCAGCGTCAGCTCGCCGGGCTCGTGCGCCTCGATCAGCTCCGCCAGCACATCCACCGCGTGACCGGGGGCCGGGGTGCGCCCGCCGATGGGAAGGCCGATGTCGCCCATGCCGTCCTGGCCGTGGACCACCTCGGCGGTGTGGAGCTTCTGCGTGAGCGGCGCGGCGCAGCCGGCGTAGACCGGGACGGTGCTGCCTGCGAACTCCACCGTGTACAGCGCGTTCTGCACGGCCTGCGGGAGCGGCACGTTGCCCGCGACGACCGTGATGGCGATCACCTCCACGGAGGGGTCGCGAAGGGCCATCAGGAGGGCGACGGCATCGTCCGATGCGGTGTCCGTGTCGATGATGAGCTTGCGGCGTTCGGTCGTCATGACCACACCCTAGCAAAGCGGCGGCGCGCCGAGACGGGAGTCCTGACCTATGCTTCGGCGGTCAGACACCAGGAGGAACCCGTGGGCGTGATCATCATTCGCGAGATGGTGGGGACAAGCCCCAGGTCGTGGAGCGACGCGGCACGCCAGGCCGTGGCCACCGCAAGCAAGACCGTCCGGAACATCAAGACCGTGGAGGTGGTGAAGTCCACCGCGCGCGTCGAGGACGGCGAGATCGTGGAGTACCAGGTCCAGCTCAAGATCGGGTTCGAGTACGAGGGCTGACCCCCGGCGGCGCTCATCGCGGAAGTCGCAGATGAGTGCGAGATAAGTACGAGGTGAGTGGCGCCCGGCACCATCCGGGCCATGCCCCCCATCGTCTCGGTGCCCGGAGCCCATCGGGCCATCTCAAACGCTCCCGCGGACCGCGACCCAGCGGTGCCCGTGTCGGCCGTGCCCATGTCGGCGGCGTCCGACATTACCGTGGCACCTGCCCACGCCACCCTCCCCGAACAGACCAATGTCCCTGCGCCCCGTCGTGGCGTATCGTCGCCGCGTGGCAGCAGTGCCGCGCTGGGGGGCCGGGTAGACCGACCACAGCAAGGTGCAGGCAGGCAGGATGCGCTCGTCCCCGTGGGCCCTGGACGGCCCGGTCGCGCCATCCGCAGGGGCTTCCCCGGCTTCGTGAGCAACCCCCTCCCGTTCCAGCCCGCCAAGGTCCACAGCCCGCCAGCTCGTCGCGACATCCTCACCCGGGAGCGCCTCAACGCGTGGTTGGACAAGGCCGTCGCGGGTCGCGTTGTCCTGGTCGTGGCGGAGGCGGGGTCCGGCAAGACCACGCTGCTCGCGGATTGGGCGCGGCACACGCTGCGCCGGACCACCTGGTACCGGCTGGAGTCTGACGACCGGGACTGGCTGACCTTCGTCCGCCACCTGGTCGCCGGCGGGCGAGAGCTGGAAGCGGACTTCGGCGTGGCGACGCTGGACCTTCTCCAGCGCCTGGGCCCGGGCGGCCCCACGCAACACGAGATCTTCACGTCCATCGCCCGTGATCTCGCAGAGTCCGGCGCCACGGGCGAGCACGGGCTCACGCTGATCATCGACGACGCCCACATCGTGGATGACTGCGCGGAGGTCCAAGTCATCATCGGGATGCTGCTGGAGCGGACCGGGCCGGGCTTCAGCGTCATCATCTCGTCACGAGCGGAGCCGCCGCTGCCCATGGGCAAGGTTCGCGCTCGCGGTGGCGTGGACGGGCTGACGGGCGGCGATCTCTGCTTTGACCCAGGTGAGACGGAGCGTCTCTTCCGCGTGGCCTATCGGAAGCCCCTTGACGCGGACGTCCTCACGGACCTTCACGCTCGGACCGAGGGCTGGGCCGCTCTCCTGACCCTGGTCCGGGCCGGCCTGACCGATCACGATGGCACGGATGCCCATGCCCTCGTGGCGTCGCTCTCGTCCGCCCAGGGTGACCTCTACGAGTTCCTTGCCGAGGAAGTGATGGCAGGGCTGGACGCAGGGCTCCAGCACTTCCTGTCGCGCGTCGCAATCCTGATGGCAGTGACACCAGAGGCCTCCGGGCTGGTGTTGGACGCCGCCCCGGACGACTTGGACGGCCACCTTCAAGAAGCGGAACGGCTGGGCCTCCTGACGCGCCCGGACCGCGGTTCGGCTCACCGGTTCCACCCGCTGGTTCGCGAGTTCCTCCTGGCGCGCCTGGCGGAGGAGGTGGGCCCTGATGAGGTCCGCCAGCTCCATCTCAAGGTGGCGGCCGCGCTGGAGCCAACAGACTGGCTTGGCTCAGCGTGGCACTAC
>CAIYZX010000519.1 GCA_903930745.1 uncultured Chloroflexota bacterium
CCTGCGGCCCCGTTGGGCCCAGGCCGCGGGAATCGAAACGGCCCCGCAGCGGGTGCGGGGCCGTGCATTCGACTGGCAGTGCGAGCACCACCGGGGCGATGCGAGCACCACCGGGGCGGTGTGCTCACCGCCGGGGCGTTGCGCCTCAGGCCGGCTTGAGCGCCTCGAGGGCGGCACGGGCGGCGGCCTTGTCGTTGAACCAGGTGGCGTCAACGGCGGCGTAGCCGGCCCACTCGCCCGGGAGGCTGTCCTCCGGGAAGATCGCGTTGACCGGGCACTCGGGCTCGCAGGCGCCGCAGTCGATGCACTCGTTCGGGTCGATGTAGAGCTTGCGGTCGTTGCCCTCCTCGTGGTGGATGCAGTCCACCGGGCAGACGGACACGCAGGCGGTGTCCATCACATCAACGCAGGGCTCTGCGATCACGTACGCCATGTTGGAAGGATCTCCTGAGAAAGTGATTCCGCGGCCGGACAACGGGCGCGGCGTTCCCGCGCACCGGCGTGAACCTTACCACCGCGCGGCCAGGGCTGGCCCGCCGATCCATCAAGTCGGGACCATCGGCAGACCCCGTGGTGACTGCGGTCAGCCCCCGGTGGTGCCGGACGGCACGACCACAGGGCCGGATGGATCACCCGAGACCGCGGGGGTGGCCGATGCGCCCGGGGCGACAGGAGCCGGTGCCATCGGGACACCGTTGCCGTCGATCCAGCGGATGGGCACCACCATGCCCTTTGCCCAGTGCCCGGGGATGTGGCAGCCAACGAACCACCCGCCGGCCTCGTCGGCGGCAGTGACCGGCACAGTCCACGTGACGTCCAGCCGCTGCCCGGAGGTGGCCACCACGCGGAGCCCGTTGAAGCCCGCCGGGTCCGGCACGAACGGCGTGGGGCCGGGTGGATGGCCAACCGTCGCAGCCTCGGCCGTCTCCCAGGCGAGCTGTGCCTCCATGCCGCCCAGGATGGCCTCGTGGACCTCCAGCCCACCGTTGATCATGTGGAAGACCACGGTCTCGCCCGGCACCAGGTCCACCGTGGTGGGGACGTACGCGTAGTCACGCATCACGATGTTGACCTCCCGCGGTGCGGCGCTGCTCCCGGGAACGATCCTCGGCGTGGCGGCCGGGGCGCCCGCATCGCAGGCGGCGAGCAGGACGACAAGCGCGACGGGCGAGCAGGCCAGCACGACGCGGCGGAGCTGCGCCAGTGGGGCGGACGGCAGATGCATGGCCTCATTGTGCGGGAGGTCGGGCGCGCGGACCGCGCGGGACCCTGGCAGGAGGGCCGTAGCGTGCACCTCACCTTGACACCGGTCGCAGGTGCGCCTAGCGTGCGCCCACCCCAGCCCGGCCCCGCGTTCCAGGAGCCAAGCATTCCCGTGACCACCGCAAGCGCGTCCGCCGTTCCAGGCAACCCGGCGTCCACGACGAGCCGCGCCGCCGAGCGGACCCCGGCCGTCCGGCTCGAGGGTGTCGTCAAGCGCTACGGTGAGGTCACCGCGGTCGCGGGGATCGACCTCGAGATCGGCGACGGCGAGTTCTTCTCCATGCTGGGCCCGTCCGGCTCCGGCAAGACCACCACGCTGCGGATGATCGCGGGCTTCGAGATCCCGTCCGCGGGCCGTGTGCTCCTGCACGGGCGCGATGTGACGAACCTCGCCCCCTTCGAGCGCGACGTGAACACGGTCTTCCAGGACTACGCGCTCTTCCCGCACATGACCGTGGGCCAGAACGTGGAGTACGGCCTGCTCGTGCGCAAGGTGCCCAAGGCGGAGCGCCAGGCCCGCGTTGCCGATGCGCTGCGCATGGTCCGCCTGGAGGGCTACGACCGCCGCAAGCCCGGGCAGCTCTCCGGTGGCCAGCGCCAGCGGGTGGCCCTCGCGCGCGCGCTCGTGAACCGTCCGCGCGTCCTGCTCCTGGACGAGCCGCTGGGCGCCCTGGATCTCAAGCTCCGCGAGGAGATGCAGATCGAGCTGCGCAAGATCCAGCAGGAGGTGGGCATCACGTTCATCTACGTGACCCACGACCAGGAGGAGGCGCTCACCATGAGCGACCGGATCGCCGTGTTCAGCGGCGGCCGGATCGAGCAGGTGGGCGCCCCGGCCGAGGTCTACGAGCGGCCCGCCACGCGCTTCGTGGCGGGCTTCGTGGGCACGTCCAACCTGATCGGCGGCGAGACGGCGGTGGCCATCACGGGCCGCGCCGGGCTCTTCACGGTCCGTCCGGAGAAGATCCGCCTTGGCGACCCGGAGACCCCCGTTGGCGGGGACGAGTACGCCGCGCCGGGCCGTATCCGGAGCGTCGTCTACCTGGGCCCGGACACCCGCTACCACGTGGCGCTGGACGCCGGCGGCGAGCTGGTGGTGACACAGCAGAACCTTGCGACGTCCTCGGTCGAGGCGCTCGCA
>CAIYZX010000520.1 GCA_903930745.1 uncultured Chloroflexota bacterium
AAGAACCAGCAGGACGGGCTGCTGGCCGCCGTGGAGTCCGGGCGCATCACGCTGGTGGCCGCGACCACGGAACCACCGATGGCGGGTGCCGTGATCGCCCCCCTCCTGTCGAGGATGACGGTCCTGCGGCTGCAGCCCATCGGCGAGGAGGACCTCCGGACCCTGCTGGCACGCGGCCTGGAGGCCTACGCGGCCGAGGGGCGGACGATCACGCCGGACGAGGACGCGGCACGGAACCTCGTGGGGCTCGCTGCCGGCGACGGGCGCCGGCTCCTCTCGCTGCTGGAGGGTGCCATCTCGCTGCTCCCGGGCGACGCGGAGACGCTGGACGCCCGGACGGTCCTCACCGCCGCCCAGTCGCGGACCGCCCCGTACGACCGCTCCGGTGCCGTCAGCGCCATGATCAAGAGCATCCGCGGTGGCGACGAGGAGGCGGCGCTCTACTGGCTCGCGGTCCAGCTGGCCGCAGGCGACGACGGACGCCACGCCGCCCGGCGCCTGGTCGTGGCCGCAGGCGAGGAGGTTGGCGCCGCCGATCCTGCCGCGTTGCCCATGGCCGTCGCCGCGCTGGACGCCGTGGAGCGCGTGGGCATGCCGGAGGCGCACTACCCGCTGGCGGCCACGGTGAGCTACCTGTGCCGGACCGGGCGCGACTGGTGGCCGGGCGAGGCCCTCCACCGGGCCGTGGAGCTGGCCCAGCAGGGCCCGGATCCCGTGCCGCCGCACCTGCGGCCAGCCGCGAAGACCTACCGGCACCCGTCCGCGGAGCCGGCGGAGAAGCACCACCAGCAGTACCGGCCCAAGGGCCGCGACAGCGGCTTCCTCGGCGAGCGGGTACCGCCACGTCCGCCCCACCCTCGCCCCAGCCCGGACACGAAGCCCCGCTAGGCCGTGCCGTCACGCCGGAGCTCCCGCGGGCACCGGATGCGCTTCCCGTCGCAGACACCACCGGTCGCACGTCAGACGGCCTGCCCAGCCCACCAACCGGGGATCCGATGACCGCCCTCCGCGCCATGCTTGACCGGCTCCTCCCCAGGGGCGCGCTCCTCCTGGGCGTCCTCACCTTCGCGGGCTATGTCATGGGCCTCCTGCGCGATCGGCTCTTCGCCCGCACCTTCGGGGCCGGGGCGGAGCTGGACGCCTACAACGCGGCCTTCGTGCTGCCGGAGCTGGCCCTGGACGTGCTCGTGGCCAGCGGCCTCACCGCCCCCTTCGTCCCGGTCTTCACCGCCGCGGCACGCGAGAACCCCGATCTCGCCCGCCGCTTCGCCCAGACGGTGCTCACGCTCGCCGCCGTCGTGATGGGGGTGGCCTCGCTGCTCCTCCTGGTGCTCGCGCCGGCCACGGTGCCGATCGTGGCCCCGGGCTTCGACGATGCGCAGACGGCCCTCTACCTGGACCTCTTCCGGCTCATGCTGATCACGCCGATCCTCTTCGCCGTCTCGATCGCGCTCGGTGAGATCCTGGTGGCGGAGCGGCGGTTCCTCTCGTACGCGCTGGCGCCCATCCTGTACAACGCCGGCATCGCAGGGGGCACCCTCCTCCTGCACGCCTCGCTGGGGATCCGCGCGGCGGCCGTGGGTGCGGTCATCGGGGCGCTCCTCCACCTGGGGATCCGCCTCATCGGCATCGTGCGGGCCCGGTTCCCGCTGCGTCCCCGCCTCGACCTGCGGACGCCCGCCCTGCGCGAGTTCCTCAGGCTGATGATCCCCAAGATGGTGGCCCACCCCATCGAGCCCCTCACGTTCCTCTTCTTCACCAGCGTCGCCACCACGCTGGCCACCGGGAGCGTGAGCGCGGTCTCGTTCGCGCGCAACTTCCAGAGCGTCCCGGTCTCACTGATCGGCGCGTCCATCGCGCTGGCCGCGTTCCCCTCCCTGGCAACGGCCTGGGCGGAGGGCGACCGGACCGGCTTCACCAGGGAGCTTCGCCGGGCCCTCGCCACCGTGGGTGTGCTCACGATCCTCGCCGCGATCGGCCTCGCCGTCGTGGGCTCCATCGCCATCGGGATGCTGCTGGGTGGCGGTGCCTTCGATGATGAGGACGTCCGGCTGACCGCCTCCATCCTCACGGTCTTCGCGCTGTCGGTCCCCTTCGACGCCCTCGCGCACGTCACGTCACGCGGCCTGTACGCCACCCACAACACGCTGCTGCCCGTCCTCGCCGCGCTGGCGGGCTTCGGCGTCACCCTCGCGGTCACGTGGCTCGCGCTCACGCCGCTGGGCGTGCTGGCGATCCCCGCAGGGTTTGCCGCGGGCATGGCAGCGAAGACAGGGCTCCAGGGGCTGGCGCTGGCCGTCCGGCTGCGCCGCGCACCAGCCGGGGCTACGGCTCCGCAATGACCACGGTGGGCACGACGGCGATGAAGAGGCCGTCGCGGCTGGGGTACGCGCCCTCGGGACGACGCCAGGGCAGGTAGTTGCGCTTCATCTCCGCCTGGTCCTGGAACGTCCCCGGTGGGTCCGAGGGACCCCAGATGGACGAGATCCTCGGGTACCACGGGTCCAGGATGTACGCACCGGTGACCCGGGCATCGTCGAAGAGCAACGGGTCGGCCGTCGCCTTGAAGCCGGACATCACCCAGGTGTGGGCGCCGCGCCAGGTGAGCAGCAGGACTGGTGCGTGCGTCGTCTCGAGCGCCCGGGCTGCATCCAGGAGCGCGTCCTGGCGTGTCTCGTACGCCCGGAGCTCGTAGCCGGGCACACCGTACGCGTCGAGTGCCGCGACCATCGCGGCGGGACCCCAGCCGCCGTTGCGGCTGTCCCGACGGCTCTCCCACTCGTCGATCCGCCCCGCCAGCTGCCGCTGGAACGCCTCGGTGAGCGCTCCCCTGCCGTGGGCCGCGATGACCATCTGGACGCCGGCCACGGCACACCACTCGTGGTCGATCTCCGTGATGAAGCGCGCCTCGGGGTCCCGGTAGAGGTTGACCGTGACAGCCTCGCGCTCCGGCTCTGGCGTCTCGGAGGCGCCGGGCGCCACGGTCGCGACGGCCGTGGCCGATGGCCGGGGCGTCACCAGTGCCACATCCTCGATGGGGCGGTCCGGCGGCGGGAAGAGCGCCAGCTCCACCTGCGCGGCGAGCGCACGCGCCTTGTCGCCCAACCCCAGGATGTTCGCGGACAGGAGCCCCAGGCCTACGAGGCCAAGGGCGATCAGCGCCACCACGCCCTGCATGCGGCGGTCCTTGCGCCTGGACCGTGTGCTCATCGCTGGTGCTGCTCCCGGGCGGATGGGGGTATGGCGCCGCACGGGGCTCCCGGGCCAGCCCCGGGGAGATGACCGGAGGTCACCCCACCTTGGGCGGTCGGCCGCGCCGGCTCCCGGGTAGGACGCCCGTGGACACATAGATGGTGCGCCCGCGAACGGCCATGTTCGTGCCGGGACGGTGGGCGGCGATGGCCTTCTTCACGGCAATCCGCATCGTGGGGACCTTCTCGGCCGGATCGAGCTCCAAGGCCAGGATGTCCTCGTCGCTCTTCAGGCGAACCAGCGCCTTGCGGATCTCCTCGTCGCGCTGCATCGCGGCCAGCTGCCGTGGCGACGGCGCCCGGTCCTTGGGCTTGGGCGTGAGCTCCTCAGCTTTCGCGGGACGGATTCGCATGCGGGTCTCCGGTGCACAGGGCCGACGACGGGACGGCAGGCGCATCATTGCACGGCGGGCGCCCCGTGGCGGGTGATCGCGGCACCGGGCCCGCGGCGTTTCGCAGTTCCCGTGGCGCGCGGATGGCACTATCCTTGCTCGCCTACGGCGCACGAGCGCCGACGAGGGAGGTTGACGATGACGGATCCCAACGGGGGAGCTCCGAATCTGCCGTCGAGCGGCACCTGGCAGTCGCCGTCGGCACCGCCGCCAGCAGCCCCTGAGCCCGCGCCCGCCCCGCCGCCCGTCCAGCCTGCGCCGCCGGTTCAGCCCGCTCCGCCGGCGGGCGGCACCTACCAGGCCCCGCCCGCGCAGCAGTACGGCGCACCCCAGGGCGGCGGCAACTGGCAGGCCCCGCCTCCCGGTGGCATGCCCGGCGGCTTCAACCCGAACATGCAGCAGGTTGCCGCCGAGGCAGGCCCCGCCCCGGGCATCGCCTACGCTGACCTCGTGAGCCGCATCATCGCGGCATTCATCGACGGCGTGATCATCGGGGTGGCCTGGTTCATCCTGGCCGCAGTCGGTGGCATGCTCACCTTCGGCAACCTCGGCCTGGGCCTCATCATCGGCCTGGTCATGGGCGTCGTCTGGGCGGCCCTGTCGGGTGCGTACTTCGTGTACACGTGGACCACGATGCGCGCGTCGTACGGACAGAAGTTCCTCAAGCTCGAGACCGTCAGCGCGGCCGATGGCTCCACCCTGACTCGCGACGCCGCCATCAAGCGCTGGGCATACCTCTGGGGCCCCACAGCGCTTGGCATGGTGGTCCCGATCGTTGGGATGCTGATCTCCCTCGCCGCAGTCGTCTACGCCCTGTACCTGGCCTACACGGTGACCCAGAGCCCCAAGCGCCAGGGCTACCACGACGTCCAGGCCGGCACCGTGGTGATCAAGCACCTGTAGGTTCCAGCCCGGGTCACAACGCCCAGACGAACGGGGCCGGTCCGCCGGCCCCGTTCTCGTTTGCCCGCGACCGGGCGCCACGCCACCGCCAGGCGAAGGGCCTAGGGCTCGAACTCCAGCGCGCGGACGTGGCGCGGCCGCAGGACCGCGAGCGGACGGCGGTCGAAGGCGGCGACACGCCGCACGCCAAGCCGCTCCGCCGCCGCGACGAGCAGGGCGTCCGCGAGCCTGGGGCGGTGCTCCGCCGCGGCGCGCATGAGCTCCCCCGCCCGCACCAGGTCTTCCCGAGTGGGGGTGACGAGGCGGATGGCGTCCGCGGCGAGGGTGGCGAGCACGGCCTCGGTGGCTGCGACACCCAGCTCCCGCTGCAGCAGCAGGTCCAGCTCCGCGAGCGACAGGGCCCCCAGGAGGAGCGGCTCGTCCACGCGCGCAAACCAGGCCACGGCTGCGGCGTGATTCAGGTCCGCCGCGTCGGCGGCGGCGATGACGGCCGAAGGGTCCAGGAGAATCGCCACGCCTAGCGGTCCTCGTCCCCTGGCCCGCGAGCCACCGCCCGCCGGGCGATGGACCGCGCATCCAGGGAGAGCCGCCCGTGTGTGCTGCGGCCCACCGCCACGAACGGGAACTGGGCCGGCGCCTCGTGCTCGTCCAGCCAGGCGGAGATCGCATCGGCGAGGACCGCGGTCTTCGTGGTGCGCTCGCGCCGGGCGTGCCGGTCCAGGCGCTCCAGCAGGTCCGCGGGCAGGAGGATGGTCGTGCGAACTGTCGACATATGCCGTCATATATACCCGGCTGGACGCGACGGCGCCACTCGTGCAGCATCCGTGCCCAACGACCCGCCGCACCGTCGTCCGCGCCACGCCCAGGAGCCGCCCCACGATGAAGATCCTCGCCGTCGAGCCCATCGCCGCCGAAGGCCTCGAGATCCTGCGCCGCCACCACGAGGTGGACGAGAGGCTTGGCCTGACCAAGGAGCAGATCATCGAGATCATCCCGGACTACGACGCGCTCGTCGTCCGGAGCCAGGTCAAGGCGGACGCGGACATGATCGCGGCGGGCACCCGCCTCGTCGTCATCGGGCGCGCCGGCGTGGGCGTGGACAACGTGGACCTCGAGGCCGCCACCAAGGCCGGCGTGACGGTCGTCAACGCGCCCACGGGCAACACGATCGCCGCAGCCGAGCACACGATCGGCCTCATGTTCGCCCTCGCCCGCCGGATCGCCCCCGCGGACGCGTCCATGCGCCGCGGCGAGTGGAAGCGAAGCCAGTTCACGGGCGTGGAGCTCCGCGGCAAGACGCTGGCCATCGTGGGTCTCGGCAAGATCGGCCAGGCCATCGCCAAGCGCGCCCGCGCCATGGAGATGACCGTCATCGGCTCGGACCCGTTCGTCACCGCCGAGCAGGCGGCCACCTTCGGCGTGGAGCTCGTCACCTTCGAGGAGCTGGTGCCCCGCGCGGACCTGATCACGGTCCACGTGCCCAAGACGCGCACCACTGCAGGCCTGATCAACGCCGCGATGATCGAGCGCATGAAGCCGAACGTGATGCTCTTCAACGTCGCCCGCGGCGGCGTGATGGACGAGCAGGCCGTGGCCGATGCGCTGAAGTCCGGCCGCATCGCCGGCGCCGCCTTCGACGTCTTCGATGCCGAGCCGCCCACGGGCTCGCCGCTCTACGACGCCCCCAACACCGTGCTCACGCCGCACCTCGGCGCGTCCACGGCAGAGGCGCAGGTGGCGGTGGCCGTGGAGGTCGCCGAGCAGATCCTGGAGGTCCTCGACGGCCGCTCCGCGCGCTACGCGGTCAACGCGCCGCTGATCACGCCGGAGACCGCCCGCGCCATCGAGCCGTACCTCCCGCTCGCCGAGACGCTGGGCTGCTTCCTCGCCCAGCTGGCGCGGACGGCGCCGCGGACCCTGACCATCGAGATCGCGGGCGAGCCCGCGCGGTACGACGCCTCCTCGCTTGTCGCGGCGGCCCTGCGCGGCCTCCTCGAGACCACCACCACGGAGCGCGTGAACCTGGTCAACGCCACGCACCTCGCCAAGTCCCGCGGCATCAACGTCGTGGAGCGCAAGACGCAGGACGCGGGCGCGCACGCCTCGCTGCTCACGCTCATCGCGGAGGGCGACGGCGAGCCCACGAAGCTCGCCGGCACCGTGGTGGACGGCCAGCAGCGGATCACCCGCCTGGACGAGTTCTCCATGGACCTCGCGCCTGCGCCGTCCATGCTGATCACCCGCCACCAGGACCGCCCGGGCACCATGGGCTGGATCGGCTCCCTGCTGGGTGCCGCGGACGTCAACATCAGCGCCATGACGCTGGCCCGGTCCAAGCCGCGCCAGGAGGCGTTCATGATCCTCGCGCTGGACGACGTGCCGGCACCCGCGATCGTGGACCAGATCAAGGCCCACGAGCCCGTGATCGACGTCTGGTCCATCCAGCTCAACGGCGAGCATTGACGCTCCCCACCGCGCCCGAGCCTCTCGTCCCCGAGGGGCTGGACGCCACGCTCGTCCTCGTCCGGCACGGCGAGAGCGAGTGGATCCGCGAGAACCGCTTCCAGGGCCAGGCGGAGACGCCGCTGTCCGCCCTGGGCCGGCGCCAGGCCGCGCTCGCCGGGGCGCGGCTGGCCTCCCCGCACGTCTCTCCTGCCCTGCCGGTGCCGGGAGGCCTCCCACGGGAGATCGTCCACTCGCCGCTGGGGCGCACCCGCGAGACGGCGGTGGCCATCTCCACGGCCATCGCCGCCGTTGCGCCGGACGATGCCGTGCCCCTGCGCGCGGACCCGGGCTTCCTTGAGCTGGGCCAGGGCGCGTGGGAGGGCGTGACGCACGACGAGATCGCCCGGCGCTGGCCCGCGGAGCTGTCCGCCTGGCGGCGCACGCCGTGGTTGAGCGCGGCGCCCGGTGGCGAGTCCCTCGCAGCGGTCCAGGCCCGCGTCCGGCCGGCCCTGGCGCAGGTGCTGGAGACCCTGGGACGCGACTTCCCGCGAGGCTCGCTGGACCGGCCCCAGGTGGGCGGCTACCCGGGCGTTGGGCCGGTCTCCGGGCAGCCATGGTCCGTGATCGTGGGCCATGACGGGGTGTTCAAGGTGGTCATGCTCACGCTCTTCGACCTGCCCCTGGAGCGGTTCTGGATGTTCACGCTGGGCCTCACCGGGATGACCGTCATCGAGCTCCGTGGCGGGCGGCCCGTGGTGCGGGCGGCGAACCTGTCCGAGCACCTGGCGCCCCTGG
>CAIYZX010000521.1 GCA_903930745.1 uncultured Chloroflexota bacterium
CTCGCGGATCGCCAGGGCCACGGCGTCCGTCCCACCGCCCAGCGGCGGCACGAAGAGCACGATGGCGGCGTGGACGTCCGGGCAGGCGGCCAGGACCTCCAGCGCTCGCCCGTACGCCTCGGGCGAGGCGTCAAGCGTGTCCACGGGATTGCCCAAGGGGGCCTCGGCAGGGAGCACGGCGGCGAGCGCCTCGCACACGTCTGCGGGCAGCGCCGGCACCACGAGACCCGCAGCCTCCGCGGCGTCCGCGGCCAGGATCCCGGGGCCACCACCGTTCGTGAGGATCGCGACGCCCCTCCCCTCGGGCAGCGGCTGGCTCGCGAGGAGCTGGGCCACGTCGAAGAACTCACCCAGCGTGTCCGTCCGCACCACGCCGGCCTGCCGGAAGAGGGCTTCCACGGTGACGTCTGACTGGCCCAGGCGGGCGCCGGTATGCGACGTGGTGGCCCGGGCGCCGGCCGCGGACCGGCCGCTCTTCACCGCGATGACCGGCTTCGTCCGCCCCACGCGCCGGGCGATGCGGCTGAACTTGCGCGGATTGCCCAGGGACTCGAGATACAGGGCGATGACCCGGCACCTCTCGTCGTCCTCCCAGTACTGGAGGAAGTCGTTGCCGGAGAGATCCGCCTTGTTGCCGATGGCGATGAACGACGCGAGGCCGAGGCCGAAGCGGGCGGCGTGCTCGATGATCGCGAGGCCCAGCGCACCACTCTGGGTCAGGAAGCCAACGCCGCCGTACGGCGGAACGGTGGGGCCGAAGGTGGCATTGAGGGCCACCGCGGGGTCCGGGTTGATGACGCCCATGGAGTTGGGGCCCACGAGGCGCATGCCGGCCCCACGGCACGCGGCCACGAGCTCGCGCTGGCGGGCAGCGCCATCCGGCCCGGACTCCGCGAAGCCACGCGATGCAACCACCACGCTCCGGACGCCCTTCTCGGCGCAGGCGTGGACCACGTCGAGCACCAGCTCCTTGGACACCGCCACGACGGCGAGGTCCACGGGCCCCGGGATGTCCGCGACGGATCGGTAGGCGGCGACGGACTGGACGACGTCCGCGTTGGGGTTCACCGGATAGACGGGCCCGTTGAAGCCGCCCGAGAGCAGGTTGTGGAACAGCTCGCCGCCCATGGTGCCGCGCCGCCGCGAGGCACCGATGACCGCCACGGACCGGGGATGCAGGAGCGCCCGGACCGCCGCCGCGGCCGCGTGCTGCTCGCGCCGCTCAAACCTGGTTCGCGCCTCGCCAGCCAGCGCCGTGGGGAACTCCAGGCGCAGCTCGCCGATGTCCGCGTGCACGCGCAGCGGGAACCCCGTGGCGCGGAAGACCGCGATCATGTTCGCGTTCTCCGGCAGGACCTCCGCGTGGAACGTGGTGATCCCCACGGCCGCCGCCCGCCGGGCCAGCTCCTCGATCAGGAGGGTGGCGATGCCGCGCCCCTGGTGCTCCTCGGAGACCACGAAGGCCACCTCGGCGCTGTCAGGACCAAGCTGGTCGCACGACGCGTTCCCGATGATCGTGGCACCGCTGCCGTCATTGCCACCCCCAAGCTCCGCGATCAGCGAGATGTCACCGGGGCGCTCCGGCACGGCCCACCGATGGGCGCGGTCCGGGAGATTCGGCCGCACCGTGGCGAACCGGAGGCGGCGCGTCTCCGCGTCCAGGCCCTCCAGGAACGCCAGCAGCGCCGCTTCGTCGGCAGGCGTGGCGTCGCGCACGGTGATGGCGGACCCGTCCCGCAGGATCGTGTCGCGCGCCTCGTCCGTGACCGGTCGGTCCACGCCGCTCTCCGCTGCTGCCCGCCCGTGCCGCGTGCTACTGTCGCGCGACCCACGATCGGGGCACGCCCCGATGGTAACGCGGCACATGCCGCCAGCCGAGGCCCCACCCGCGCGCATGGCCCACGGAGCACCCCTCGTCGTCTACGGCGAGCGCAACCACCTCTACGACTTCGGCGACCCGCACCCGTTCACGCCCCGCCGCTTCGGCCCCGGGATGGACCTGCTGCGCGAGCTTGGCGCCACGGACTTCCTCGCTCCGGAGCCGGTCGCAGACGCCGTGCTCCGCACCGTCCACCAGCGGCACTACGTGGACCTCGTGCGCATGCTCTCGGACTACCCGGAGGCGGCGGCGGACTCCGGCTTCGACGACAAGGACACACCGCCCTTCTACGACATGCACGAAGCGGCCGCGGGCGTTGTGGGCGGCACCGTGGCCGCGCTGGACCGGATCCTCGCCGGCGAGGTGGCGCACGCCTTCCACCCGGGCGGTGGCCTCCACCACGCGATGCCGGGCCGGGCGGGCGGCTTCTGCGTGTACAACGACCTGGCGATCTCCATCAGGCGAGCCCGTGACGCCGGCCACCGGGTCCTCTACGTGGACGTGGACGCCCACCACGGCGACGGCGTGGAGCTGATCTCCTGGGATGACCCGCTCGTCCAGACGATCTCCATCCACGAGACGGGTCTCACGCTGTTCCCGGGCACCGGCTTCCTGGAGGATCGCGGTGGCCACGAGGCGGACGGGTCCGCCGTGAACATCCCGATGGAGCCCGGCACCTCGGACGCCTCCTGGCTCGATGCGGTGCAGCGCGTGGTCCCGGCAGTCGCCGCCGCCTTCAAGCCCACGCTGCTGGTCACCGCCCAGGGCGCGGACGGGCATCGCCTGGACCCGCTCTCGAACCTGTCGCTCTCCACGCGCGCCTTCGATGCGACCTCGCGCCTGCTGGACGAGATCGCCCATCGCCATACGGAGGGCCGCTGGCTGGCCACCGGGGCCGGCGGGTACGACGTCTACCGCGTGGTGCCCCGCTCCTGGGCACTGGTCTGGCTGGCGATGGCGCACCGCGACGTACCCGCGGCCATCCCGGAGACATGGCGGGCCCGGTGGGCCGACGAGGCCGCGCGTCGCGGACAGGCGCCGCTGCCCGTGGCCTTCCTCGACGATCCGACGGCCACTCCGGGGGAACCCGCCGACGTGGCGGCGCGCAACCGGGCCACCGTGGACGCCGCCCTCGCCCACACTCTCGACGTCCTCGCCCAGCGGCACGGTTGACCGCGCCAACCGGGAGCCGTCAGCGCGGTCCGATCTCGTCCGCCACCTGGCGCTCGAGGCGCCGCCACGAGAGGTCGCCCGTCCGGCCGCTAGCCCCAAGGACCGCCTTGGCCAGGTCCTCGGTGGTGGACTCCAGGAGCTGCATGAACTGGGTCTGGGCGAACGCGCGACGCGGCTCCGCCTCGTCCTCACCGAACACAGCGTCCAGGAGGCCCTCCAGCATCTGGTCCATCGCGTACAGGCGCAGGTGGATGAGCTCGTGGACCACCACCTCGTCAAGGTCCGCGGGCACGATCCGCTCGTGGAGCAGGAGCACGGCCTTGCGGTCGTCAGGGTCGATCTTGATGTCGCCCGACTTGCGCCACTCGGTCGCCACCACCCGCACGTCGATGTCCCAGTCGGCCAGCCGCAGCACCGGCTGCCACCGCGCCAGTGCCGCGCGCGCCTCGTCGATCACCAGCGCCATCGCTCAGGCCTCCGTTCGTGTCCGCCACCGGTGCCGTCGATGCTAGGCCACGAGCGACACCGTGGGATGGTCGCGCGTACAATCCGCCCGTTCGTCCCCCGGGGGTCACGGAGCGTCTGAACCGCGTGTCTCTCCACATCGTCCCCAAGAACACCCTGATGCTGATTGCCGGCGTGGTCTGGTGCATCGCCGGGGCCATGGTCTGCATCGTGGGCCTGCCGCTGGGAGTGGCCCTCCTGCCGGACCACATCCTGCTGCTCCCGCTCGCAGCGATGATCTTCCTCGTCTTCTACCGCTTCGTCTTCTCGCGCCTGGTGCACAGGCACACGCACCGCATCCGGTCCAGGGAGGAGGCCCACCTCCCCTTCTGGCACTTCTTCAACGCCTCGTCCTGGGCCGTGATGGCCGTGATGATGGGCGGCGGCATGGCGCTCCGCGCCAGCCACGTGATGCCTGACTGGTTCATCGCGTTCTTCTACAGCGGCCTTGGCATCGCGCTGTTCATCTCCGGCACGAGTTTCCTTCGTGCCTTCCTGCGCAAGGACGTCCTCGCGATCCCCGTAGAGCCGTGACGCGACCACCGGTGGAGCAGGCGCTCGCCGGGGGCATGGGGTCCGGTGGCCTCGTCGTCCGCGTCGGCAACTCCGTCCGAAGGCCCGTCCGCCCGCACACCGCCACGGTCGCCGCCTTCCTCCGCCACCTCGAGAGCGCCGGCTTCCACGGGGCCCCTCGCCACCTGGGCTACGACGAGCGGGGTCGCGAGATCGTGGAGTGGATCGAGGGCGATGTGGCGATGCCGCCGTACCCCGCCTGGGCCGGTGACGAGCGGATCCTCCGCGGCGTGGCCCGGCTCCAGCGCGCCATGCACGCGGCCGCCCGCACCTTCGTGCCCCCGGCCAGCGCGACCTGGGACGCGCCCAACCTCCCCTCCCCTGGCCCGGACGCCATCGTCTGCCACAACGACCTGTGCGTGGAGAACGTGGTGGTGCGGCACGGCGAGGTGGTCGCATTCATCGACTTCGACTTCGCGGCA
>CAIYZX010000522.1 GCA_903930745.1 uncultured Chloroflexota bacterium
CGTGCCCGCGAGATCGTGGAGCAGACCCCCGGCGCCTGGCTGCCGATGCAGTTCGAGAACCCGGCGAACGTGGAGGTCCACAAGCGCACCACGGCCGAGGAGATCGCCGCGGACTTCCCCGACGGCGTGGACTACATCGTCACTGGCGTGGGCACCGGTGGCCACATCACGGGCGTCGCCGAGGCGCTCAAGGCCCGCTGGCCGAATCTGAAGGTCTACGCGGTGGAGCCCACCCTGTCCCCGGTCCTCTCCGGCGGCGCCCCGGGCCCGCATCCCATCCAGGGCATCGGCGCGGGCTTCGTCCCGGGCGTGATGCGCACGGACCTCCTCGACGGGATCCTGCAGGTGGCCCCGCCGGACGCCATGGAGTACGCCCGCCGCGCCGCACGCGAGGAGGGCCTGCTCATCGGCATCTCGTCCGGCGCGTCGCTCGCCGCCGTGGCGCAGCTGCTCCCGCAGGTGGCCGATGGCGCCACCGTCCTCACGTTCACGTACGACACGGGCGAGCGCTACCTCTCCGTGGACGCGCTCTGGGGCACGCCCGCCTGACCTTCGCTCCACGTCCGGCCGGGGTTCGTCGTTGGTACCTTCGGCGACCCCGGCCGTACTGGCGTAGGACTTGTCTGACATCGGCCGTGGGCGGATGCTCACGCGACCGGTGCTGTCACGACGCCGTCCCGGGCGTCTGCCGGACGATGGGCAAGGAAGGGGTTCGCGTGGGGAGCATGCCGGAGCCTGCGGGCTGGGACGACCAGCTGACGGGGCTGGAGGGGCCGGACTTCTGGCAGCGCGTCCTCGTGGCGGAGGTGGCCAGGGCGGCGCGCTACAAGCGGCAGGTGACGGTCGTGGTGATCGAGCTTGCCGGCGTGTCCGCGCTGATGGACACCTGGGGCGAGGACGTGGTGCGCCACGCCGTCCGCGAGGCCGCCCAGTGCCTGCGCCGGACGTCCCGCACCAGTGACTACTGCGTGCGCCTGGGCGGCGCGAAGTTTGGCGTGGTGCTGACCGAGACCGACGAGGTCGCCGCGATCAACTTCGTGGAGCGCGTCCGCGACGCCGGGCCGAGGGCGATGCCGCGCGGGGCCGACACCCTGCGCTTCACCTTCGGCTGGGCGAGTCCCAGGGCAGGAGAGGCCGCCGCCGACGTGGTGACACGCGCCGAGCGCCGCCTGCTGGTGGACGTTCTCGTCTGATCCGCGCGCCGGGGCGCGGATCAGACGGACATCTCCTGGGGGCTAGAGCCCGTCCACCGTCACGTAGACCTTGCGGATCGTCTCGCTGATGTCCCAGCGGCCGGACCAGCCGATGGGCAGGATCATCACGGATCCCTCCACCAGCTCCCGCACGCCGCCGCCCTCCGCGTCCGTGATCCTCGCCTGGCCGCGCAGGATGTGGACGATCTCCGTGTTGGGGCGGTTCGTCACGGTCCAGCCCCCGGGCGAGCACTCCCAGATGCCCACCTGGAGCGGGCCGGCGTCACGCAGGACGCGGGTGCGGGTCATCGGCGCGCCGGTGTCCGCGCCCACGCGGGGGCCGGTGTCCTCGAGGTCGCCGAGCAGGTCGGCGTCCGAAAGGGCGAGCGATGCGAGCAGGCCGGCGGGATCGGTCATGGGTGGCTCCTCCTGGTGCGCGATGACGATGGCGATGTCGATGACGGTGGCGGCGGGTCAGTGGTTGGCGATGCGCTCCGCGAGCGTCCGGCCCGTGGGCGGCTTCCCGGTGCGCGCGATCTCGTCGTCCAGGCGCCCCAGCGCCCACTGCGAGTAGCGGACGCCGATCCAGCGGAACGGCTCCGGCTCCCAGTCCGGTGAGCGGTGGTTCACCAGCGGCAGCTCCGTGAGCGGCGACCGGGCGCCCGTGACCAGGTCCGTGAGCACGCGTCCGCCCAGGTTCGTGGTGGAGACGCCGTGGCCGATGTATCCACGCGACGTGGCGATGCCCGTGCCGGGATCGAAGGCCATCGTGGGATGCCAGTCACGCGGCATGCCCAGCGGGCCGCCCCAGGCGTGCGAGAAGCCGATGTCGCCGAGCGACGGGAACCACGCACGGACGAAGCCGCGGAGCCGCTCGTGCGTGGGGCCGTGATGGTCGTACTCGTCCCGGATGGGCGAGCCCCAGCGGTACGGCGCGCCGCGGCCGCCGAAGAGGATCCGCCCGTCCTCGGTCCGGGAAAGGTAGTCCACCGAGAGGCGCGTGGAGGCGAGCACCTCGCGCCCCGCCCACCCGATCTCCGCCCACTGCGCATCCGTGACCGGCTCCGTGAGCACGATCAATGAGTACAGCGGGATCAGCTGCCGGTGCAGGCCGGGGAGCTGCGAGAGGTACGCCTCCCCCGCCAGGACCACCACCGGCGCGCGGAGGTCTCCACGATCCGTGACCAGCGTCGCCCGCCCGGAGGCGTCCTTCGGCCGCACCTCCGCCACCGCCGTCCGCTCGTGGATCCGCACGCCGAGGCGCTCCACGGCCCGTGCCAGGCCGCGGACCAGGCGGCCCGGGTGGACCACCGCCGCGTCATCGGACACCAGCGCCCTCGTGGCACCGGCCACGCGCACGCGCATCGCCAGCTCGCTCCCGCCGATGATCCGGTACCGGTCGCCGAAGCCGAAGCGCTGGTACTCCTCGATGGCGCCCTGCAGCGACGGCTCGCCCTGGGGCCCGCGCGAGAGGATGATCTCGCCGCCCTTGTGGAACCCGGCGTCGATGCCCGCTTCAGCGCAGGCCCGGCCCACCTCGTCCACCGCGTCGTACGTGGCCTGCTGCATGCGCCGCGCGGCGTCCATGCCGTGCAGGCGCTCCAGGCGGCTCATGGTGATGTTGAGGTCCGGCGCACACCAGGCGCCGTTCCGCCCGGACGCGCCGAACCCGGCGATCTCCCGCTCCACCACGGTGATCTGCAGGGATGGGTCCGCGCGCTTCAGGTAGTACGCGGTCCAGAGGCCGGTGAGGCCGGCCCCCAGGATGGCGACATCCGTGTCCGTGGTGCCGTCCAGGGGCGGGCGCGGAGTCAGGTCGTCATTGGCGGTCTGGAGCCAGAAGGAGGTCGCGGCGTGGTCACGCATGCGCGCATCGTAGGCGGCGCGCGCGGGCGCGATGGGGCGGTCGCGCGGTGCGGGTCGGCGCGGATCTCCCGATCGCGGTACGGTTGCACCAGCAGCCCGGCGCCTCGTCGGCGTTCGCGGCCCCACTCCCCCACCATCCACACGAACCCGAGGTTCCCCAGATGTCCAACGCCTCCACCGTCGCGGAGCTCTTCCGCTCCCTCGGCCTCTCGCTCACCGTCTCCTCCCATCCCGAGGAGGACGAGGCCTGGGCCTGCACGCTCACCCGCGCCGACGGCGAGACCTTCGACATCGACATGGTCTCCTTCTTCGACGTTGACCCGGAGACCGGCGAGGAGTGGATCACCGAGCCCACCCCGTCCCGCGTGCTCGCGGTGCTCGCCGGCGGCGACGACGTCTCCGACGAGGAGGACGAGGACGGCGAGGGGGCCGACGAGGACGCCGAGCAGGCGGCTCGCGAGTTCCTGGGCGACGACGCGTACGACCAGCTGGTCGCGCTCCTGGCCGAGGGCGAGGACGAGGAGTAGTCCTCCGCCGCACCAGATACGAGGAACGGGCGGCGCTCCGCAGTGGGAGCGCCGCCCGTTCTGTGATTCCGGGGGTCCGTTTCGGCCGGCCGTCAGTCCTCTGACGAGGCGGCTCGCACGGCTTCGGCGAGGTCCTCGTTGGACGGCTCCACCAGGATGGGGCCGCCGGGGAAGACCACGACGGGGATGGCCAGGTGGCCGAGCTCGGCAAGGCGGGCCCTGAGGTCCTGGTCCGCGTCACGGTCCACCCACGCGTATGGCGTGTTGGACTCGTTGAGCCAGCGCTTGGTGCGGCGGCAGTCCGGGCACCAGTCGGCGCCGTAGACGGTGAGCTCGGAGACGTCGAAGGGGTTCTCGATACGGGACATGTCCGGATTCTGCGGCAGGTGCCCGGATCCGTGCGTCGGACAGCCGGGCGACCCTGCGTGGGACGCGGCGAGCGCCGATGAATCCGGCCCGCAACCGGGGCTCCCGTGTACAGTCCCACCGGCGCCCCACTCCACTCCAGAGCTCCCGAGGACCCGCCCGTGTCGCTCCCCTCCTTCAGCCGCGTTCCCGCTCCGCCCGACGCCATCCTTGGCCTCACCGAGGCGTTCAAGGCGGACCCCCGCCCGAACAAGATCAGCCTGGCCGCCGGCGTGTTCGTTGACGAGGCGGGCAGGACGCCCGTGCTGGAGACGGTGATCGAGGCCGAGCGCCGCCTGGCCGCCGCCGCCGGGACGAAGCTGTACCGGCCCATCGACGGCGAGCAGGCGTACCGCGACCTCGTCCGCGACCTGGTCCTGGGCGCGGGCCACGAGGCGGTGACCTCCGGGCGTGCGGTGGCCACCCAGACCCCCGGTGGCACGGGCGGCCTGCGGGTCGCGGCGGACTTCCTCCGCCAGACGGGCTCCGGCGTGACGCTCTGGATGAGCGAGCCCACCTGGCCGAACCACCCGCAGATGTTCGCCGCGGCCGGGTTCCGCGTGCGCACGTACCCCTACACGGACGAGACGGGTCGCCGGATCGACGAGGCGGCGATGCTCGGTGCGCTGTCCGACGCGGCGCCCGGTGACGTGGTCCTCCTGCACGGTGCGTGCCACAACCCCACGGGCGTGGATCCGTCCCCGGAGCTGTGGCGCAGGATCGGCGACCTGATCGCGGAGCGCGGGCTGCTGCCGCTCGTCGACCTGGCCTACCAGGGCTTCGGCGACGGGCTGGCCGAGGATGCCGCGGGCCTCATGGAGCTGGTCCGGCCGGGTGCGGAGCTGCTGGTCTCCACGTCCTTCTCCAAGACGTTCTCCCTGTACGCGGAGCGCGTGGGCGCGCTGATCGTGATCGCGCGGGATGCCGCCGCGGCCGCCTCGGCCCAGTCCCACGTGAAGATCGCGATCCGCGTGAACTACTCCAACCCGCCGGCCCACGGCGCGGACATCGTCCGGACCATCCTCGCGGACGCGGACCTGCGCGCCCGCTGGGAGGTGGAGCTGGCCGCGATGCGCAACCGGATCAAGTCCAACCGCGCGGCGCTCGTCGCGGCGCTGGAGTCCCGCTCGATCCCCGGTGACTGGAGTGGCATCGCCACGCAGCGCGGCATGTTCGCGCTCCTTGGCCTCTCGGCCGCCCAGGTGGCCCGGCTCAAGGACGAGTTCGCCGTCTACGTGGTGGGCCGCGGGCGCATCAACGTGGCCGGCCTCACCGCCGCCAACCTGGATCCGTTCGCAGACGCCGTCGCGGCGGTGATCAAGGGCTAGCCGCCACGCGGACCCTCACGGGGGCACCGCCACCACCGAACCGCGCACCGCAGGCCCGGGAATGCTCCCGGGCCTGTTCCGTTCCCCGGCGACCCGTCCCCGCTGTCCGTCCCAAGCGCGGCGGTCTTCCCCCAGCTATGGGGCGAACCACGCCATGACCTTGGCACCTAGGCCCGGTTTCCGCAGATTCCGACCCGAGCCATGCAGGTGACCCCCCGATCTCCCCCATCGTTGGGGGACGACAAGGTGCGGGCGTCGCGGGGTCAGTCCGCCGTAGGCACCAGGGCGAAGACCGGGCCCGCGCCAACGCGAAGGGCCGGTCCGCCGTACTTGGCGTGGATCGCCGCCACCGCGTTCGCCCGCTCCTCACCGTCCAGCGGAACCGCAACGCACTCGCGGTACCCGGAGCCCACCTGGACGCGGCAGCGCGGGTTCGCCAGCAGATTCTTCGGCCAGTGGGACTCCGCCCGGCCGGCCCCCACCCAGATCCGGTCACCGGGGCCCTGCGCCCAGCCAACGGGCGTGCGGATCTGGCGCCCGCTCACGCGGCCAACCGTCTCGATCATCGCCATCCGCCCGGACGAGGCCATCCGCTCGCCCATCATGCGGGTGAACGTCTGCAGCATGCTCATGCGAACACCTCCTGTTGCCAGAGGTACGCGCGAGGGCCGCGCGCGGATGGGGCCGGATCGCGGAGGGGCGGCGCGAAGGGGCGGCGCGGGGCGCGCAACCGGCGTGCAGCAACCGGCCCGGACGCGGCATCCTGCACGTGACACGCCGTGACACCGCCC
>CAIYZX010000523.1 GCA_903930745.1 uncultured Chloroflexota bacterium
GACCGTGACCAGGGACGGACGGCCGGTCGCCGAGCTGCGCCCACTCCGTTCCCGCGGCATCGGCGGCGCCGCCCTCCTTGAGCGCTGGCGCCACCTGCCTGGCGTGGACCCCGACGCCTTCCGTCGTGACGTCGACGCCGTCATCGACCAGGCCCTGTGAGCGACCAGGAGGGGCTGCTCGACACGAGCGTGGTGCTTGCGCTGCCGTCGCTGACCGACCCATCGGTGCTGCCCGAGGTTGCCCTGATCTCGGCTGTGACCCTGGCGGAGCTGTCCGTCGGGCCCCTGGTCGCGACTGACGACCTGGAGCGAGCCCGGCGTCTTGCCACGCTCCAGCAGGCCGAGGCGGATTTCGAGCCCATCCCGTTCGACGCCGCCGCTGCCCGGGCCTTCGGCCAGGTCGCGGCCTCGTACCGCCGATCCGGGCGCAAGCCGGCCGCCAGGTCCTTTGACGCGATGATCGCTGCGACCGCGCTCGCGAACGGCCTGCCGCTGTACACCGCCAACCCGGATGACTTCGTCGGGATTGACGGCCTCGTCGTGCGTCCGGTCTGAGGCACCCACCCGGTCCGGAAACCCCCACCGGAAGCGTTACCCGGCGCCGTAGACGGCGGGGCCTGCTCCGCGGGAGGACGCTCCCGCATGCGACCACGACCAGGACGAGCCCCCATCCGAACACCACGCGACGACGCGTGCAATGTGGGCTCCCCGCTGACGAGGCCAACCCCATCTGCCCTCCGTGGCCTCCTCACGTCACATCATTCGCACCGCTGGGTTCGCGACAGCCGGCCCACGCGGCATCAGACGCTCGCCGGCGCCTCCATGCGCCGGAGCCATCGCGCCGCGGTGGCGGGTCTTGACGCTGGAGCGAGGAGCGAGGACGATGCGAGCCTGGCGTCTCGCAGTGGGCACCGAGGATGGGGGTGAGCCATGGGCGTTGCTGAGGCGGTCGCGCGCGGAGTTGACGTCGGCTGCGTTGCGTTTCTGGCCGTCCTGGCCACGACGTTCCTCGATCGGCCAAGGCGCTCATGGCCACGCCGGATCGCCAGCGCCATGGGCTGGGCGGTCCTGCTCGGCATCGCGCAGCTCGTCTCGGCAGCCTTCAACATCCCGCGCCTCGAGCAACCGTGGTCGGCGATCCTCTGGGTGGTCCTCTTCGTCGCCGTTGCCGCGATGTGGAAGGTCTCGAGCCGACCCTCCAGGGCGAGGTCCGCTGCCGAGTCCGGGCACGCGATGCAGCAGTGACCAAGCCGATGCCGCCCGCGAGCCTGGCCGGCAAGCTCCAACGTGGGCTCGGGAGCGGATTCCTCGAGGCCGTCGGGCGCACCCGAGTCGAGGTTCAGTCGCTCGTCCTCGACTGCATTGCCCACGACCCGCGGATCAGCCAGCAGGATGAGTCCCGCGAGCTCTACTACGCGCGCCTGGTGCTTGCACTCGGCATCGAGGATCGACACGTCGCCTCGATCCTGGCCCACGAGCCGGATGCAGACACCCAGACGACCCGCGACTGGCTGCCCCTCGGCGTCCTCGGGCTGCTGGCGCGGTCGGGGCGGCCGCAGGCGGTCTCCGTCGTGCGGGGCTACGTCGCGGGTGGCGCCTGGTGGTCCGAGGCGATCCGCCATCTCGCGGACGCACGCGACCCCGGCGTCCTGGAGGGCCTGGACCAGGTGCTTGCCGACCGGTACCACGGGGATCCTGATGGGCTTGCCATGGACGCCGGCCCGTCCGACGAGGAGCCGTGGCGGACCTGGAGCGAGCGGGGACCGCTGGCTCCGCTGCTCGCCGCGGACCCGTACGGGGCCTGGCGCCCCGAGAAGACCGCGGAGCTGGACGCCCTCGGGCCTGCGGAGCTGCTGCGCAGCGTCGCCGCTCCCGCGCGGCCTGTCGACCCAGCCGTGGACCTGCTCGCCTCACGCATCGCCGGCGGCTCGGCAGCGGACCGCCGGGTGGTCGAGAACGCCCTGCGCAGCGCGGATCGCGAGCTGGCCGCCCGGGCCGTGCGGGTCCTCGGCACGCTGGGCGATCCCGCGATCGTGCCGGTTGGCGAGCAGATCCTGGTGGAGATCGGCGGTGGCCTCGGCGTTCCTGGCTACAGGCTGCGAACGTTGATCCTGCGCGGGTTCGAGGGTCTGCCGCCCGACGATGCGCTCCGTGTGGCACGCCGGTGGCGAGACGCCGATGACTACCGTGACATCGTCGCGACCGAGCTTCTCGCGCTCCACGCCGCAGCCGAGGATCTGCCGTGGACGGTCGACGCGATCCGCCGGGCGGCAGCCGCAGGCGACAACCTGTGGCCGCACGCGCGAATCCTCCGCAGGTTCCCGGGCACGGGGCCGTTCGATGGCTTCGACGTCATCTACCGGACGTACACGCCCTCCTGCTGCCGCGGCCACCTGGTCGAGGCGATGAGCATCGCGGACCCCACGTTCGGTGACACCCTGGCGTGGGAATGCCTGTGGGACTGCGAGGGGACAGCCCGC
>CAIYZX010000524.1 GCA_903930745.1 uncultured Chloroflexota bacterium
GAGGAGCTTGCCCTCGATCGCGATGTTGGCCATGCCGGAGCGCTCGCTGATGATGCCCGCGAAGGCGCCCAGCGAGATGGGGGCGGCCAGGGCGAACGTGCCGCCGATGACGCCGGTGAGGTTCGCGGGCTGGCCGGCCAGCAGCATCGCCAGGGTGGCGAAGACCCAGAACGGGACCACGGCGAGCAGGCTGAGGCGCCACGCGAACGAGGGGCCCTTCGCCAGCTGCAGGACCGCGGCGGCGCCGGTGACGACGCCCGCGATGATCCAGAGCAGGCCAACGGAGGTGTCAATGGCGAAGAGGCTGCCGCCCTGCTTGTCGATCCAGAACGTGAAGGACGCGGTGACGGACAGGCCGTCCATCGCGGTCTTGAACGCGAGGAGTCCCAGGATCGCGAGGCCGATGCCCCGGATCCGCGCGGACCGGAGGGCTCGCCGCTCGGCGGCGCTGGTCTCGGGCGCCACCTGCTCGAAGGTGGGGGTCGCGGCGGTCATGCGGCACCTCCGTCGGTGGCCACGACCGCGTCCTGCGGCCGGGGTGCCCTGATGCGGTAGATGGCGCGGACCAGGCCCGGCGCCGAGACGAACATGATGACGATCGCCTGGATGAAGACGAGGAGGTCAAGCGGGATGCCCGTCTTCACGGCCATGAGGCCGCCGCCCGTGCGCAGGGCGCCGAAGAGGAGCGCCGCCGCCACGATGCCCGCCGGGCGGTTGCCCGCCAGCAGCGCCAGGGTGATGGCGTTGAAGCCCACGCCACCGCTGATGTCGTTGGACATCTGCGGGACCGTGCCAAGGACCTCCATGGAGCCGCCGAGACCCGCGAGGCCGCCGGAGAGGCTCATGGCGATCATGATGGAGCCGGATGCGCTCATGCCGGCGTACCGCGCGGCGTTGAGGTTGAAGCCGGAGGCGCGGAGCTCGTAGCCCTTCGTGGTCTTGAACAGGAACCACGAGACCACCACGGCCATCACGAGCGCGAGGACGAAGCCCCAGTGGAGGCGGATCGCCGGCAGGTCCAGCATGCGCGGGATCTGCACCCAGTCCGTGAGGACCTTGGAGATGGGCTCGGAGCTGCCCGCCTTGCGCAGGTAGTCGCTGCGGAGGCCGAAGAGGACCACCTGGGCGGCCACGTAGTTGAGCATGATCGTGGTGATCACCTCGTGGGCGCCCATCTTGGCCTTCAGGAAGCCTGGCAGGAAGCCCCAGGCGGCACCGGTGAGGATGCCCGCCAGCGCGGAGGCGATGATCACGAGGAACATCGGCTGGTCCTTGAGGACGATGGCCGCCACCGTGGCGCCGAACGCGCCCAGGACGAACTGGCCCTCGACGCCGATGTTGAAGACGCCGGAGCGGAACGAGATCGCCACCGCCAGGCCGCAGAAGATCAGCGGGCTGGATGCGACGAGCGTCTCCGTCAGGGGCCGGACCGCGGCCGCCATGGCGCGCGGGGTGGGGTCGTTGAGCGCCTTGGTGATCTTCTCCGGATCGCCGAAGGCGCCGATCACCATCGCGTAGTAGGCGTTGCCGATGTTGGCGAGGGCCGCGCCGATCGCGCCCAGCGGGTCCGTGCCCAGCTTGGACAGGTTCGCGAAGTCCGTGACCAGGATGAAGATGGAGCCCACGATGAACGCGGTGATGACCGCGAGCAGCGGGATGACGATGGGGCGCAGGGCCCGGGTCAGGCGGCTCATGCAACACCACCCATCAGCAGGCCCACCTTCTCGAAGGTCGCATCCTCACCCTCAACGATGCCAACGATGCCGCCACCCAGCATGACGGCGACCCGGTCGCCCACGGCGAGGACCTCCTCGAGCTCCGTGGAGACGATGAGGACGGCGGCGCCCTGGTCGCGCTGCTCCACCATCCGCTTGTGGATGTACTCGATGGAGCCCACGTCCAGGCCGCGCGTGGGCTGGGACGCGATCACCAGCCTGACCGGGCGGCTGAACTCGCGCGCCACGACCACCTTCTGCTGGTTGCCGCCGGAGAGCGAGCCGCCCGCGGTCTCGATGCCCGGGGTGCGGACGTCGTAGTCCTTGACCGCCGCCTTCGCCTTCTCGGCGATGACGCCCAGCTGGAGCTGGCCGCCCTTGCTGTACGGGGCGCGGTGGTACTGGTCCAGGATGTAGTTCTCGGCCACGGACATGGCGCCGATCAGGCCGTCGCGGTTCCGGTCCTCCGGGACGTGGGCCACGCCCAGGTCGCTGATCTGGCGCGGCGACTGGCGCGTGGTGTCCGTCCCGCCAATGGTGATGGACCCGGAGTCCACGTTGCGAAGCCCCACCAGGGCCTCCACGAGCTCCGTCTGCCCGTTGCCCTGGACGCCCGCCAGCGCGACGATCTCGCCCGCGCGGATCTCAAGGCTCACGCCCTTGACGGCCATGTGCTCGCGATCGTCGCGGACGTGCAGGTCCTTCACGGAGAGGACCACGTCACCCGGCTGCGCCGGTCCCTTGACGACCTTGAGCTCAACGTCACGGCCAACCATGAGGTTGGCCAGGATCTCCCGGGTGGCGCCCTTCGGATCCACTGTGCCGGCGACGCGTCCACGCCGCAGGACGGTGATCCGGTCCGCGACCTCGAGGACCTCGTTGAGCTTGTGGGTGATGAAGATCACCGTGGTGCCGGCCTTCGCGAGGCCGCGGATGATCTCGAAGAGCTCCTCGGTCTCGAACGGCGTCAGCACGGCGGACGGCTCGTCGAGGACCAGGATGTCGCTCTTGCGATACAGCGCCTTCAGGATCTCCACCCGCTGGCGCACGCCCACGGGGAGGTCCTCGATGCGCGCATCGGGGTTGACGTTGAGGTTGTACTGCTCGCTCAGCTCCACGACGCGAGCACGCGCGGCCTTCCGGTCGAAGGTGCGCAGGAAGCCCGTGGTGCTCTCGGCGCCCAGGGCGACGGCTTCGACGACGTCGAAGACCGGGACCAGCTGGAAGTGCTGGTGGACCATGCCGATGCCGGCCTCGATGGCCTGGCGCGGGTCCAGGAAGGTTCGGGGCGTCCCGTCGATGAGGATCTCGCCCGAGTCCGGCTTGTACAGGCCGGACAGGATGTTCATCAGCGTGCTCTTGCCCGCTCCGTTCTCGCCGAGCAGGCCAAGAACCTCACCGCGGTCTGCCGCGATGGAGATCCGGTCGTTCGCGAGGACGCCCGGGAAACGCTTCGTGATGTCCTTGAGCTCGAGGCGCATGGACGGGGGTCCCTCGATATGGAGCCGCCCGCCCCCGGCGAGGGAGCGGGCGGTTCCGGTATTGCCTGGGCGAGACCGCAGACTACTTGAGGTAGTCGGCGACCTTGATGGCGCCGGACGCGATGTCCGCAGCCAGCTTGTCCACGCCGGCCTGGAGCTCGGGGGTGACGAGCGAGGCGAGGTCATGGAACGGGGAGATGCGGACGCCCGCGTTGGCCAGGGTGCCGACGAAGTTCTCGCCACCCAGGTCGCCACCGGCGTTCTTCTTGATGGTCTCGAGGACCGCGACGTCGATGACCTTCTCAGCGGAGGTCAGGATCGCGCCGGCGTACTCCGGGATGGAGACGGCCTGGTCCGTGTCAACGCCGATGGCCCACTTGCCGGCGTCCAGCATGGCCTTGAGGGAACCGTTGCCGGTGCCGCCCGCGACGGGGCCGACGACATCGGCGCCCTGGTCCATGAAGGTCTTGGCCAGCTGCTCGCCCTTGGCCGCGTCACCCCAGGGGTTGTCGCCGCCGACGAACGTGCCGGTCTGCTTCGCGGCATCCCAGCCAAGGAGCTTGACCTTGGTGCCGTTCTGCTCGTTGTAGATCTTGATGCCGGCGTAGTAGCCGTCCATGAAGCGCGTGACGCCCGGGAACTGCATGCCGCCGTAGGTGCCCATGGCGCCGCTCTTGCTCACGCCCGCGGCGATGTAGCCGGCGAGGGTGGCAGCCTCATCGATCTGGAAGTCCAGGCCGGTGAAGTTGGAGGGGATGGGACCGTTCGCCCCCTCGTCCCAGGTGGCGTCCACCTGGCCGAAGGCGATGTCCGGGTTGGCCAGCGTGGCGTCAACCGTGGCCTGGCCCTGGAGGAAGCCGACCGTGATGATCGTGTCACAGCCCTCGTCGATGAGGCGCTGGATGTTCGCGCTGTAGTCCGTGGCGCCCTGCGCCTCGGAGAACGCGATGTCGAAGCCCGCCGCCTTGGCGTCGTTCAGGCCCTTCATGGCCAGGTCGTTGAAGCCCTTGTCGCCAAGGCCGCCCGTGTCGAACGCGACGCAGGCCTTGTAGTCCGCGGCTGGAGCCTCGGTGGCCGGGGCGGGGGTTGCCGGGGCCTCGGTGGCCGGGGCGGGGGTGGCCGGGGCGGGGGTGGCCGGGGCGGGGGTGGCGGCGCCGCCACCGCAGGCCGCGATCAGGATGGCTGACGCCGCGCTAAGGGCGAGCAGCCGATGGGAAACCTGCAACGTGTACTCCTCCTGTGATCCCGGATCCCCTCGGCATGGGGCCGGGCCACGGGTACTGTAGCGCGACAACGCAAGGAGGCGCTGCCGCGCCCCTCTCCAGCTCCAGCCCTGCCCGGAGGACGTCTCGTGACCCACAGCGCCGCGGACCGCTCCTGGATCGCGACCCTCATCGCGGTCCAGGAGGGACGCTTCCCGCTGCCCCTTCTGGACGACGCGGGCATCCGCGACCTGCTCCGCTCGCGCCCCCGGATCGCCGTGATCGGCGGCTCCGCGAATCCGGGCCGCCCCTCGTACGGCGTGCTGGCGGGCCTGGTTCGGGCCGGCTACGACTGCGTGCCGGTCTCCCCCACCGCGGACGAGGTGGCGGGCCTGCGCTGCTACCCCACGCTCGCGGACGCGGTGCGTGAGACGGGCCCGGTGGGGCTCGTGGACGTGTTCCGCCGCTCGGACCAGTGCGTCCCTCATGCCGTGGAGGCGGTGGAGGCGGGCGCGACGTGCCTGTGGCTCCAGCAGGGCATCGCGAACGCCGAGGCGGCGCGGATCGCCCACGAGGCCGGCCTGTCCGTGGTGATGGACCGCTGCACCCTCGTCGAGCACAACCGGCTGGCCCGCTGATGAGCACGCCGTCACCGTTCCCGGTGGTCCCGGCCTTCGCCGCCCGCCGCCCGTTCCTCCACGCCCGGCACGGCGAGGCGTTCGCCGTCGCGCTGGCCGAGCTCCTCGGCGGCCCCTCCGCGGATCCCCGCCATAGCGCCGCCGTGATCCCGGCCGCCGCCATCCCGGGCCTCGTCGCCCGGTTCGACCTGGACGGCGTGGAGGAGCTGATGACCCTCGCCCTGGAGCCCGCCCGGGCCCTCGCCCGGCCGCCGGTCTCCGGGTACCACGTGGGCGCCGTCGCACTCTGCGAGCCGTCCGGGGACCTCCTGCTGGGCGGCAACCTGGAGCTGCCCGGCGGCTCCATCTGGCAGACCATCCATGGCGAGGGCTTCGTCACCGTCCTGGCCCGCACCCGGGGCCAGCGGATCCGGACGCTCCTCACCACGCAGGCCAGGCCGTGCGCGCACTGCCGCCAGGTGCTGGCGGAGGCGGAGGGCGGGATGGACCTGCGGATGATCGATCCCGTGGGCCACGCCATCCGCCTGGAGGACGTCTACCCGTGGCCGTTCGCGCCGCGGGACCTGGGCATGGAGGGGGCGCTCCCCCATCGACGGCCCTTCGCCTCGATCGCGGTCGGGGTTGGTCCGGCGGCGGACGGCACGGAGCTGCCGCCCATCGTCCGTGACCTCCTCGAGGCCGAGGGTGGCCGCGCCCACGCCCCGTACAGCGGCGTCACCGCGGCGGTCGTCCTGCGGCTGCGTGACGGGCGCCTCATCGGCGGCTCCGTGCTGGAGTCCGTGGCCTTCAACCCCACCATCGGGCCGGCCCAGGACGCGCTCGTGGGCGTGCTCGCCGCGGGCTCCGACTGGCCGGAGGTGGTGGAGGCGTGGCTCGCGGTGGGCCGAGGCGCCACCGTGAACCACGAGACCCCTTCGCGCGACGCCTTGGCCGCCGCCTGCCCCACGGCCGCGCTCCACGTCACATACTGGGCGTAGACGCGGCCGGACCCCGGCCGCCCTCGCGCCCACTCTGTCTCCCGCCGCCCGCCCTCAATCCCCTCGACCCGGAGGAACCCGTGCCCCAGATCCATCTCCACGCAGAGCCCGGCGACTACGCCAAGGTCTGCCTGATCCCCGGCGATCCCAATCGCGCCACGCGCATTGCCGCCCGCTTCGACGGCGGTCTCGAGGCCACGAAGCTCGTCACCTCGCACCGCGGCCTGCTGGGCTACACCGGCACCGTGAACGGCGTCCCGGTGTCCGTGCAGACCACGATGATGGGCACGCCCACCACGTCCATCGTGATGGAGGAGCTCCTCAACCTGGGCGTGGAGACGTTCATCCGCGTGGGGACCACGGGCGGCTTCGAGCCGCTGAACATCGGCGACGTGGTGGTGGCGATGTCCGCCGCCGCGGCCACCGGCATGGGCTCCGTGCTGGGCGCGGGCGAGCCCACGGCCCCCACCGCGGACTTCGAGGTGGTGAAGGCCCTGGAGGCTGCGGCCCAGGCGAACGGCCTGGTGACGCACGTTGGCCCGGTTGTCACTTCCGACGTCTTCTACGACCCGCATCCGGGCGGCGTGGTCCGCTGGGGCCGCCGCGGCTACCTCTCCGTGGAGATGGAGACGGCCGCGGTCTACCTGCTGGCGATGCGCGAGCGTGCCAAGGGCCGGCCGGTTCGAGCCGGGTCCATCCTGACCGTCTCGGACGTGCTGGCGGACCCGGACTTCCACCCGGAGGTCCGGACCATCGGCGAGAACTCCTGGTATCGCCCGCCGGAAGAGGAGGTCACGCGGCGCGTGGACCTCACGATCGGGGCGGCGATGGCGGCCGCGGCGGCGCTGGGGGCCTAGCGCCCCGGACCGCGTTCGCGACTGGCTTCAACGGCTTCGGCGCCCGGGTTCGCCCGGGCGCTTCGGCTTCCTGGGACGCCGTGTCCCGTTCAGGCCTGGACGAAGGAGAGCCCCAGCTCGAAGTCCGCCACCAGGTCGTCCACGTCCTCGCAGCCAACCGAGACGCGGACGATCGCGCCGTCCTTCGGCCGCGGGTAGACCAGCGTGAAGACGTCGCCCAGGCTGACGCCGATGTCGCACAGCCGAAGGTGGTCCGTGAACGCCTCCATGCCCGCCTGCCCGCCCTTGGGCTTGAAGGTGAGCATGGCGCCGAACTCGTCACCCAGCAGGCTCTGCGCGAGGGCGTGGTCCGGGTGCGACGCGAGGCCCGGGTAGCGGACCCACTCCACCTTGGGGTGCCCCTCGAGGAAGCGCGCCAGGGCGAGGGCGTTCTCGCTCCCCTTCGTGCTGCGCAGGGGCAGCGTCCGCACGCCGCGCAGGACGAGGAAGCTGGAGAACGGGCTGGCCGCCTGGCCGAAGGTGTCCGTCTGCTTGCGGATGGGGTCGATGAGC
>CAIYZX010000525.1 GCA_903930745.1 uncultured Chloroflexota bacterium
CCCCAGGCCGGCCACGTCTCGTCGCCCTCGTCCTCGATCAGCCCAACGTCGCGGACCTTCGCGGACGCCTCGTCCAGCGGGATCCACATCACGGACGTCGCCCGGCGCTCCACCGCGGTGGTGGGCCGAAGGGTCGCGGCGCGCCCCGGGAAGAGCGAGTCCACCAGGCCATCGAACGCCGCGTCCATCTCCGCCTCGTCGCGCATCACGTGGCAGGTGCCCAGCGCCATCACGGAGCGGTAGTCCACGGAGTGGTTCGTGGCCGCGCGGGAGAGCACCAGTGCATCCACGTGCGCCACGGTCACGCAGACCGGCTTGCCGTCCAGCTGCATCGCCAGGCCGCTGCCCACGGACGCGTGCCAGAGCAGGCGGTCACCCTCGCGCCAGATGTTGACCGGCGTGACGATCGGCTGGCCGTCGCGGATCCAGCCCACGTAGCCAACGATCGCGTCGTCGATGATCGCGTTGATCGTCGCCGCGTCGTAGTGGCCGCGCTTGGGCTTGCGGCGGATGCGGACGCGATCGGACGCGGGCCCGCGATCGCCGGCCTCAGACGAGCCGGACGAGCCGGAGGACGCGGGGGTGCTGCCGTACGAGCTCATCGGCGGTACAGCACCCACATCGCCAGGCCCTGGGGCTGCGGCTGGTAGCCGTAGGCCGGGTTCGCGGCCGGCATGGTCGTGGGCACGGCGCCGATGTTCGCGATGCGCCAGCCATCGGGCGCCCGGCGTGCGGCGTCTGCGGCAACCCAGTCCCAGAGCGGGTCGCCCAGCGTGGTGTCGGCCGTGACCAGCAGCTGGTCGTCGCCGATGAGTCGTTCCTTCATGATCCCCTCCAGGGTGCGCGGCCCAGCAGCCGCATCCGGCGTTCGGTACCCCGCAGCGTACGTCTGACGGGCCTCGCCCGCATGGCGTCAGCGATCCTGGCCGGACGTGCTCTCCAGGCCGGCGCGGGCCTCGCCGCCCTGCGCGGGCGGTGTCCACGAGTGGTCTGCGTACCGGAGCTGGCGCTGGAGCAGGTCATCGGCCAGGCGCCGGGACTCCTCGCGCAGCAGCTCGCGCTCATACTCCAGCTCCGCGGCCTCGTTCGAGACGCCCGGGAGCGCCGCCTCGCCGCCGCCGCCGTTGCCCGGGCCCGAAGCCGCGCCCGAACCGGCCCCGCCTGCGCCCGAACCGGCCCCGCCCAGGAGCCGGCGGAGAAAGCTCACTGGGCCGCGCCCGCCCCACCGCCGGCCGCACCGGCGGCGTCCGACGCCACCCCCAGGAACGCGAGCACCTCGCCCCACGCCTGGACGGACTGCGTGGCGAACTGGTCCGCCTTGCGGTCGAAGAAGGAGTGCGGCGCACCCGCGTACGTCACGATCCGGCTGTCCGTGCCCGCCATCTCCAGCTGGCTGCGGAACGTGGCGATCGCATCGGCCGGGATCCCCTCGTCCGCCCCGCCGAAGACCGCGAGGACCGGGCAGCGGAACGTGGAGGCCACGTCGGCCGGTGCCGGGGTCCCGTTCCGGGCCGGGCCCACGGGCCACCCGTAGAACCCGATCGCCCCCGCCAGCCCGATGCCGAAGCCGGCCGAGAGGAATGCCAGGCGCCCGCCCATGCAGAAGCCGATCGTGTGGATCCGGCTGGCCGAGGTCTGCAGCCGCAGGTTCGCCGAGGCCGCCGTGATGTCCGCCCGGAGCCCGTCATACGTTGTCTCCGGCACGTGCGGCGCCCAGTCGAAGGCCGGCCCACGGTCGCCGATGCCCGCCGTCCGCCCGAACCAGTCCAGCGCGATCGCGTCCACCCCGTGCTCCGCGAAGCGCAACGCCAGCTCGCGGTAGTACGCGTGCAGGCCGCGCACGTCCGGGAGGATCACGACACCCACGCCCGTCGGCTCCGCCGCCTCGGCGAGGTAGGCCGCGAAGCGGTTGCCGTCCTCCGCGGCCAGCTCCAGCTCGCGGGCGTCGATCGAGGCGCCCTCGATGCGGGGGATCGGCGGACGCGAGTCGTGGTCGAAGCACATGGCCGTGCGTGTCCTCGGGTACGGGGGCGACTGGGCTGGCGGGCTGTCTGTTCGCATTGTGGCGAAAAGGACGCCGGATGGCGACACCGCATCGTGGACCCCGCCCCGGGGGTGCGGTAGCACGCGCCGAGGAGCGTTCGCACGGGGTCCGTGCACCCCTGCACGTTGCGGCTGGGTTTCCGTTTCGCCCGGCGCGGCTCCAGGTTGGGGAACCCGTACCACGAACCGCTAGAATGCCCGCCATGTCCACCCCCCTTGTCGTGATGAAGTTCGGTGGCTCGTCGGTCGCCAACGCGGAGCGCATCAAGCGCGTCGCGCGGCGCATCGCCCGCGAGCGGTCGAACGGGTCGCAGCTGGTCGTCGTCGTCTCCGCCATGGGCGACACCACCGATGAGCTGCTCGCGCTCGCGGCCGCCATCACCGACGATCCCGATGCTCGCGAGCTCGATGTCCTTCTCGCCACCGGCGAGCACCAGAGCGCCACGCTCGTGTCGATGGCCCTCCACGCGCTGGGCGTCCCGGCGATCTCCCTGACGGGCCCGCAGGCCGGCATCACCACGGACGGTCGCCACGGCAAGGCGCGCATTGCCGGGATTGACCCGAGACGCGTCCACGCGGAGATCGCCACCGGCAAGGTGGTCATCGTGGCCGGCTTCCAGGGCATGAGCCTGAAGGCGCTGGGCATGGAGGAGACCCCCACCGCGAGCGACGTCCACGCCGCCGAGATCACGACGCTCGGCCGTGGCGGCTCGGACACCACCGCCGTCGCCCTTGCCGCAGGCCTGGGCGCGGACCGCTGCCAGATCTTCACGGACGTGAAGGGCATCTACACCTGCGACCCCCGCATCGTCACGGACGCCCGCCAGCTCCCCGTCATCGGCTACGAGGAGATGATGGAGCTCGCGAACCAGGGCGCCCAGGTCATGCAGGTCCGCGCCGTGGAGCTCGGCTGGGTCAACGACGTCGTCATCGAGGTCCTCAGCTCCTTCGAGGACGCCCCCGGCACGCTGATCAAGGAGGATCCGCTCGTGGAGCAGCGGAACAAGGTCCGGGGCCTGGCCCATGACCGGAACGTCGCGAAGATCACCCTCGTCGAGGTCCCGGACAAGCCCGGCGTCGCCCGTGGCGTGTTCGGTCCGCTGGCCGAGGCCGGCATCAACGTGGACATGGTCGTCCAGAACGTTGGCCACGGCGGCGCCACGGACATCTCGTTCACCATCCCGCGGGTGGAGCTCGCCAAGGCGAAGCGCCTCCTGGAGCCGCTCATCCGCGACCTGGGCTTCCGCGACATGACCACGGACAGCTCCGTGGCCAAGGTGAGCATCGTGGGCGCCGGGATCCAGAACGCGCCGGGCTATGCGGCCCGCATGTTCGGGACGCTCGCGGACGAGGGGATCAACATCGAGATGATCTCCACCTCCGAGATCCGGATCACCACGATCATCGCCGAGGATCGGGTGGAGGACGCGGTCCGCGCCCTGCATGCCGCGTTCGCGCTGGAGCAGCCCGAGACCGTCGACACCGCAGCCGGCTGACGGCGCGGTGACGGGAGCCCGGGCCGAGGGCGGCTACAGCCGGATCGAGCGCCTTGGCGCCACCGGCTCGACCAACGACGTCGTCCGCGCCTGGCTCGATGCCGGCACACCCGAGATCTGCGTCGCCACGGCCACGGAGCAGACGGCCGGCCGGGGCCGCATGGGCCGGACCTGGACGGCGCCGGACGGCGCGGCGCTCCTTCTGACCGCGGGCTTCCGGCCCGCCTGGCTGCCCGTGGAGCGGACCTGGCGCCTGGCCGCCACGGTGGCGCTCGCGATGTCGGATGCCGCGGAGGGTGTGGCCGGCCTGCCGCTGGGTGCGGTGCGCCTGAAGTGGCCGAACGACCTCGTGATCGAGACCACGGGGCCGAACGCGCTGCTCGCGGGCGAGACCGATGCGGAGGCGGTGGCCGCGCGCCTCGCCGCCCCGCTGGAGCTGCGCAAGCTGGCGGGCGTCCTGGGCGAGTCCGATGGCCTGGGCACGGACGATCCGCGCGTGGTGGTGGGCATCGGTATCAACGCGGACTGGGCCGCGGCGGACTTCCCTGCGGAGCTCGCGGGCACCATGACCAGCCTGCGGGAGGCGTCCGGGGGCCGGCCCGTCGACCTGGACACGCTCTTCGAGGCGTTCCTGGGCCACCTCGAGACCCGCTACGAGGCGCTCGTCGCCGGCTACTTCGACCATGACGGCTGGGTCCGCCGGCAGGCCACCACCGGCCGGCTCGTCACCCTGGAGTCCGCCGCGGGCGCCGGGGCCGCGCTCCCGGTCCTCGCGCTGGGCGTGGACTCCGTGAGCGGCGGCCTCGTCGTGGAGGACACCGCTGCACCCAACGGCGAGCGGACGGTCCACGCGGGCGAGGTGGTGCACGTCAGGCTCGCACGGGCCGGTGTGTAACGGACGTGGTGCGACCGGTGTTTGGTAGGCGAGAGGAGGCGACGGCTGCCGTCGTGGTCCTCGATCGCGACCGGCGTCTCGTGGAGGCGGCGCGTCACGACCCCGTCCAGTTTGACGCCCTGTATCGGAAGTACGTCGCCCAGGTGTACGCCTTCGCCCTCTACGAGCTCGCCGACCATCACGCAGCGGAAGACGCCACCGAGCGGACCTTCCTGCGCGCGCTGGCAGCGCTGCCGCGGTTCCGCGAGCAGGCGGATCACGCCGCGGACCCGGAGGCCTCCACGTTCCGCGTCTGGCTGTTCCGGATCGCGCGCAACGTGATCGCCAACGAGCGCCGATCACAGCGCCGCCGCCCCGCGGACTCGCTGGACCAGGCGCTGGGCGCCGGGCTGGACCTCGCGGACCGCGGGGACCTGGAGGCCGAGACCGCCACCCGGGCGGAGGCGGCCGATGCGCTGAAGGCCGTGCAGGCCCTCCCCGACGACCGCCGCCGCGCCCTCCTCCTGCGCTACGTGGACGAGATGAGCACCGCCGAGATCGCGGGGGTCCTGGGCAAGTCCGAGGGTGCCGTCCGCGTTCTCATCCACCGCGCCCTTGGCAGCGTGGCCCGCGAGCTGGGCCGGGACCGCGGGCGCCGCGGGGCCGGCCGGTGACCGTGCTCCGGGCCGCCGACCTCGACGTCGCCCCGGTGGATGCCCTGGTCGTGGACCAGTACCTCGCGAGCCTGCTCGCCTCCGCGTCCGCCGTGGCCTCCACGGCCGCCAGCACGGCCCACTCCGCCGCCAGCGCCGCCACCGCCACGGCCTCCGCCGCCGCGTCCGCGGCCGGCGCCCGCTCGCGCGCCATCGCCGCGTCCGCGCGCAACGCGGTGCCTGGCGGCCTGGACCTCGTGGCCGCGGAGCGTGTCCTCGAGACCGCGCTCGTCCGCGTCCACCCCTCGTTCCGCTTCGAGGAGCGCCTGGCCGCCCGCCTCGCCGGGCTTGCCGCCACGTCCCATGACGGGATTGCGGCGGAGGATGGTGACGGGGACCTCGCCCAACGCAGCGGCGTCCTCCTCGCCTTTCCGGGCGCAGGCCCGGACGTCGCAGACGCCCTCGCCCGCCGGGCGCAGGACGATCTCCTCGACCTCGTCCTCGCCGGTGACCTGGACCCCGCCGATGCCGACGCCGTGAGCCGCGCGAACGGCATCCCGGACCGCCGTCCGCTCCTGCTTGGCGGGGCCATCACGTCCGCCGCCCTGTCCGTCGCCGGGCTCGCCTGGGTGGCGTGGCGTACCCTTCGCTCTCCTGGCGCCGAGCCCTCCGCGGATCAGCCCTCCGCCACGGCTCCGTCCACCGGCCTTGGAGGCCCCGCCTGATGCCCGTCAAGCTCCCGCAGTTCCGCTCGCGTCGCGAGGCCGGACCAGAGAAGCTCTGGACCCGTTGCCCCTCCTGCTCGGAGCAGCTGTTCAACAAGCAGCTGGAGAGGTCCGCGCACGTCTGCCCGTCCTGCGGCCACCACTTCCGCCTGCCGGCGATGGCCCGCCTCGGGATGCTCCTCGACGAGCACACCTTCGAGGAGCGCGACGCAGGCCTCTCGTCCGTGGACCCGCTGGGCTTCGTGGACCAGAAGCCGTACCCGGACCGTCTCGCCGCGGCACAGGTCGCCACGGGGCTCCGCGATGCCGCCACCTGGGGCTTCGGGAAGCTCGAGGGCCAGCGCGTGGCCATCCTCGCCATGGACTTCGGCTTCATGGGCGGCTCCATGGGCGCCGTGGTGGGCGAGAAGGTGGCCCGGGCCGCCGAGGGCGCCCTGGATGAGCGCGTCCCCCTGGTCGTGGTCTCCGCGTCCGGCGGCGCCCGGATGCAGGAGGGCACCCTGGCCCTGATGCAGCTGGCCAAGACCATGGCCGCCCTGGAGCGGCTGCGCGCCGCAGGCGTCGCCTACATCTCCGTGATGAGCGATCCCACCACCGGCGGCGTCTTCGCCTCGTACGCCGCCATGGGTGACGTGAACATCGCGGAGCCCAACGCCCTCATCGGCTTCGCGGGTGCGCGCGTCGGGGCCGGCACCATCGGCCAGGAGCTGCCGCCGGGCTTCCAGCGCTCGGAGTTCCTCTTCAGGCACGGCTTCGTGGACCGCGTGGTGCACCGCACGGACCTGCGCGCGGAGCTGGGCCGCCTGCTCCGCTTCCTCGCCCCCGCCAGGCTGGAGGCCCCCCGTGGCTGACAAGCACCGCAAGGACGGGACGGATCTGCCGTCCGACCCGAAGGCGGCGGTCTGGGGCCGCGTCCAGCTCGCGCGCAACCTGCGCCGCCCGCGCACGCTTGAGCTCGTCACCGAGATGGCGGACGAGTTCGTGGAGCTCCACGGCGACCGCCTCTTCGGCGACGACGAGGCCA
>CAIYZX010000526.1 GCA_903930745.1 uncultured Chloroflexota bacterium
GGCGACGCGGTCAGCTCCTCCAGGCGCGCGAGCGCCGCGGCCACCTTGTCCATCTCCGCCCCGTACGTGGCGAAGTCGCCGTTCCGCAGCGCCGTCTGCGCCAGCTCGAAGTGCGTGTTCGCGTAGGCAACAAGGCCGTTCACGTCCAGCGGCAGATCATCAGGCGGGGTGGGCGTGGCGGACGGGACCGGCGTGGCAGAGGCGTCCGGCGACGAGGACGGCGAGGGACTGGTGGACGGGGCCGGCGACTCGCCCGGGCCGGGCGTGGGCGTGGGCACGGAGCCCCCGCCGGCACCCTGCTTCGCGAGCAGCGCGTTCAGCGCCTCCGCCAGCGAGTCACCCCAGACCACCGTGGTGGGGCTCGCAACCACGATCTTGCGGAACTCGGGGATCTGGGCGGACGTGGACTGCAGGTAGACCGGCTGCAGGTAGAGCAGCGAGTCCCCCACCGGCACCACGATCAGGTTGCCGCGGATCACCGACGACCCGCTCTGGTTCCAGAGCGAGATCTGCGCGGAGATCGTGGGGTCCTGGTCGATGCGCCCCTCGATCTGGGCGGGACCGAAGATCGTCGTGTCGGACGGGAACTGGTACGCGACCACCTTCCCGTAGTCCGCCCCGTCGTTCCGGGCCGCCACCCAGCTGATCATGTTCGGCCGCGAGGCGGCCACCATCGGCTGCAGCAGCAGGAACTCCGCCGCCTTCTCGCCGGGCATGCGCATGACCACGTAGTAGGCCTCCGACGGGAGGCTCTGCTCGTTCGTCTTGCCCTCGGGCACGGCCCACCGGTCGTTGTTGTTGAAGAACGCCAGCGGGGCGGTGACGTGGTAGCGCCCGTAGATCCGCGTCTGGACGTTGAACAGCTCCTCCGGGACCCGCAGGTGCGAGGCCACGCCGGACGGCATGTCCGCCATCGGCCGGAAGAGGGCCGGGAAGACGCCGGACCAGGCGCGGATCAGCGGATCTGCGGCATCGGCCACGTAGAAGGTCATGGTGCCGTCGTAGGCGTCCATGGTCACCTTCACGCTGTTGCGCAGGTAGTTGAAGCGCTCGCCCCAGAGTCCGGATGTCTCGCCCAGGTCTGACCCGTAGAAGGACGAGGCGTTGGGGAAGGCGTTGGTGAGCGTGTACGCGTCCTGGACGTAGACGAGGTGCCCGCGCTCGTCGATCACGAGGTACGGGTCCTTGTCGTAGCGCAGGAACGGCGCGATGAGCTGCAGCCGCTCTGCCAGCGTCCGGTGCATCAGCAGCTGGCTGTCCGCCATCACCTGGTCCGAGATGAGCAGGTCCAGGTCGCCGAAGCGCAGGGCGAAGAGGAGCTTCGCGCCCATCGTGTCCAGCGGGATGCCGGTGGTGCCGGTCCACTTCGTGGTCTCGTCGGCGGCGCCGGACGACTCCTTCGCCGGGTAGTCGAACTCCGCCTGGCGGGCTCGGACCACCACGTAGTGGCTGTCCGCCTCGCCGAAGTAGATGCGGGGCTCCTTGATCTCCGGGGCGCCCTCCGACGAGGCCGGCGGCAGGTCCTTGATCCACAGGCGCGGCTGGCCCTCCGGGGTCACCTCGTTGACCGGCACCATGGCGATGCCCACGCCGTGCGTGTAGATGATCCGCTGGTTGACCCAGCTGGTGGCCTGCGTGTTCTTCCCGATCGCCAGCTCGCGGCCGCTCAGCATGACCTGGCGGATCTGGCCGCCGATCTCGTAGCGGTCCGTGTCCACGTCCACGAAGTCGTAGTACTGGCGCACGGTCTGGAGCTGGTCCAGCGTCTTCTGCAGCGGCCGGTAGTCCCAGAGGCGCGCGTTGCTGAACGTGTCCGCCTCCGCCTGGAC
>CAIYZX010000527.1 GCA_903930745.1 uncultured Chloroflexota bacterium
CGGTCTCCTGCCGCTGGTGGTGGAGGGCACCGCATGGTGGCCGTCGGAGACCATGCCCGACGGGCGAAGTCGCGTGCCGATCCAGCCTGAGCGCTTCGTCACGATGCGGACCGATCCCGCAACCGGGCTCGCGCTGCCGGAACCTGGGCCGGTGTTCCTCTGGCCCGGCCAGCAGACGTACGCCCGCATGCTGCTCCGGCATCTCCCGTGCTCGCTCTGGGACGTTCCTTCTGCCCCGACGAGCACCCCGTGGCCAACGTACAACCCCAGCTCCACGACACCAATCCCGGATGGGACCGTCACGTCTGGCGTGACGACGCTGCCGGTGCGGCTGTCCATCATGGGCATCGAGAGGGTCGTGGAGATGAGCTCCGGGTTTGCGTTCGGCCAGGTGCTCCCTTCGACGTGTCCGCCCACGGAGCCGATGCCGGCCGTGGATGTGTCCCGAGTTCCAGCGGACCTGGCCATGACCGCCTCATGGACGGGCATCCTGACGCCGGGCAACCTGGCCGACGGCGGTCCGGACCTGGTAGGTTGGGCCGCAGTCCTGGTGCCGCTGCTGCTGATGGCGCTGGGCATCGCGCTGCTGCGCGGGCGCCGGGCGCGCGTCATCGTGGGGGTGATCGTCGTGAGCACCGTTGCGGGGATGGGCGTCTCGCGCTTCGGCTACATGCCTGCGCCGCTCTCCACCACGGACGTGGATCTGCTGGGCCAGGCCGAGGTGGCGCACGTGGCCGGTGACCCGCGGACCTTTGACCCGGGCTCCGGCGGGACCCTCACGTTCCCGGTGAAGCTCCACAACGGGGACCTCCTGCCCATCACGCTCGTGGGCTCAATGCAGCGGCCAGGGCAGCTCCGGGTCACGGCGCTTGGCCAGCCCTGGGGCACGCCCTCCGCCAATCCGGCCGATACGGCAACCCTGGGCTGGACTCATGAGATCGCCGGGGGAGCGGACTTCCAGCTCCTGGTCCAGGCCACCGCAGGCTCCTGCGTGGTTGCCATCGATGCGCCGCACGACGCGTGGGTCCAGCTGACCTCGATCGGGATCTTCTACGAGCGCCTTGGCGTCCGCCACGACGACCAGGTGCCGCTGGCGACGCCCATCCGCGTGCCGGCGGACCGCGCCTGCCTCGACGCGCACGGCGCGGAGTATCGCGGCCCGGGCGAGACCTGGATCACCACGCCCTAGGCGGGAGGGCGCTGGCAGCCGGGGCACCAGAACGTGAGACGGGGCAGGTCCGTGCCCTGGTGGACCACCGAGATCGGCGTGCGGCAGCGCTGGCATGGGCGGCCCACACGGCCGTAGACGTGGCGGGCTCGTCGGCCCGTGGCGGCGCCCTCGCGCAAGACCTCGATGGCCGTTGCGACGAGCGCCGCCAGGTCCTCATCGCGGAGCTGCTCCACGGGCGTGAACGGCGAGACGGAGCGCTGCCAGAGCACCTCGTTCCTGATCTCGTTGCCGATGCCCGCGAGCGCCCGCTGGTCCAGCAGCGCCACCGCGATCTCCATGGCGGCCCGCTCCGGCACCCGCAGGCGGCGGAGGCACTCCGTGGTGTCCACGGGTGGCTTCGAGAGGTCCGGTCCCAGGCGGGACAGGGCGGGATGCAGGCCAGCGGCGCGCTCCTCGAAGAGCTCCACCACCGGCGCATCGAAGCAGACCGCGACGGAGCCCTCCACCTCCAGCACGAGGCGCGCCCTCCCCGGTGGCCGCTGCCACCGCTCGCCCGGCCGATACCGGTGCCAGGAACCGTGCATCCGCAGGTGCGTCCGCAGCACGAGGCCGTTGGACAACCGGATCAGCAGGTTCTTGCCCTGCGCCTCCACCGCGGTGACGGTGGCCCCGATCACCTTCTCCACGCGCGGGCCCGGCACCACGGCACGCGCCGCAAGGATGGGCCGCCCCACCAGCCACGGCCGCAGCCCGTCCGCGGTCCGGACGAGCGTGTCGCCCTCAGGCACGTCGCGGCTACCGCAGCGGTCGCACAGGCGAGGGACGCGGATAGGTCCGCTCCTGGGGAACTGGCGGGCCGGAGCGGAGGACGTAGCCGCGGTACCCCTGCGCGAAGCCGGCCTCCACGAGCGCGTCGCGGTACGGCGAGGACGCCACCGCTTCCCCATCCACCTTGCCGATGACCAGCTCGCGCACGCGCCCGTCGGCGAGCAGGTCCGCCAGCGAGCGGAGGGCGAGGCCCAGGGCCACGGCGTCATCCGCGGCCGCCGGCAGGATGACGAGCGAGGTGCCGCCCCGCTCCAGGTAGACCGCCGCCGCACCGTCCACCAGCGCCACGTAGGCGCCCGCTGCCCGCTGGAGGGATCGACGGTCATCGTCGCCCCGGCGTGGCCAGGCCAGCGCGGCGCCGTACGGGTTGGCGGGGTCCGAGGCGGCCAGGAGATGGACCACGCGCGGCCGGTCCTCCGCCGTCTCGCCGGGCAGGTCCCGCAACGCCCGGAGACGGTCCACGGCCCCCGGGAGCGCGAACTGGGCGGCGCCGAGGCCGTCCACGAAGTAGCCACGACGGATCCGGCCGCCCTCTTCCAGCAGGCGCAGGACCGGGTAGACCGCGGAGAAGCCACCGTCCACGGCCTCCGCACCCAGCGCCTCCCGCGTGAGCACGCCGTAGCGGTCCAGGAGCGCCAGCGCCTGTGCGTGGACCCGCTCCGTGCGCGACGAGCCCTGGGCCGAGGCTCCCTCTGCGACGCCCACGTCCTCGGCATCACCGGTACCGCCGCCGTCCGGCGTCCAGACCAGCGACCACCGCCCCGCCGCCTCGGGCGGGCCCAGGGACGTCAGCCGCCCGGGTCGCGGCCGATGGTCCTTCGCGGGACGCTTCCAGCGCAGCGCCCGGAGTGGCGCGAACGTGTCGTTCGTGACCTCGCCGGCCCAGACCAGGTCCCACAGCGCATCGAGCACCTCGCGGTCGCCGCGCCCGCCGGACGCCGTGAACAGCTCACGATAGAAGCAGGCGCCGCGCCGTCGCAGGTGCGCACGGAGCCGCTCGTGGAGCTCCGTGGCCGGGACGTCCACGCCATCGGGCAGGCCCACCGGCCGGAGCACCTCGCGCCCGGGGCGGTAGAGGACCACGCGCCCGTCGTCGCGCCCAAGGCTCCCCCGCCCCACCCAGGCCACCTCGCCCATTGCGCCAAGCTCATCGAGCAGGCGGGGCTGATACCCGGGTACGCGCGCCGGGAGGACGTCGCGCTCCAGCACGGACGCCGGGATTGGCAGGCCCGCCAGCTGGTCGACGACGTCCGCGAGGCGCTCCAGGGCCGCGTTGCCACGGAGGGGCGCCGGCGCCATCGAGGCCGATGTGCCCGAGGCCGATGTGCCCGAGGCCGACGTGGCCGAGGCCGACGTGGCCGAGGCCGACGCGACCGAGGGCGAGGCCGCGACCCCGTGCCACGCCGGCAGGAACCGCGCGAGCACCACCGGGTCCACCGGCTCCACCTCGCGCCGCAGCGAGGCCAGCGAGCGCCGCCGCAGGATCCGCAGCACCTCCGGGTCGCACAGCTCCCGCTCCGCGCCACCCGGGCGGAACTCCCCGGACAGCAGCGAGCCCGCGGCAACGAGCCGCGCCAGCGCATCGGCCACCACGCCCGCCGGCAGGCCCCACCGTCGCGCCGGATCGCCGGCCGTGAACGGCCCATGCGTGCGTGCCCATCGGGCCAGCAGTCCGTCCAGCGCTCCCGTGACCGGTGCCAGGAACGCCGCGGGCACGCCGGGCGGCGAGGCCACGCCCACCCCGTCGCGGTACCGCGCCACGTCCTCCATGGCGATCCAGCGCTCCTCGCCCGCGATCCTTGCCCGGATCGCCCGCCGCGAGGACGCCAGCTCCGCGAGCATCAGCGCCGCCTCCACGCGGCCCCCCACCACGCGCGCACCCGCCTCCTCGAGGGAGAGGTCGCCCAGGCGCCGCAGCAGGTCGTGCACGCCATCGGCCGTCTTCGCCTGCCGGTCCTCCGCGAGGGCCTGCAGCGAGAGCTCCAGGTCTGCGAGGGCCGCCGGGTCCAGCAGCTCGCGCAGCTCCTCCTGGCCCAGCAGCTCGCGCAGGAGGTCGCGGTCCAGCGTCAGCGCCTGGGCCCGCCGCTCCGCCAGCGGCGCATCGCCCTCGTACATGTACGCGGCCACGTAGTCGAAGAGGAGCGACGAGGCGAACGCGGAC